>JAUWMM010000195.1 GCA_030613145.1 Desulfobacterales bacterium
CCCGGGATGCGGACTCCGTTACCATGACAAAGATGCCTCACATTGCAAGTCCTGCGGGCATCTTATATACCAGGAATATACAGGAGATTGACCGGCCGCTGAGAACGCCCCGGTTAAACCTGAAAGCATGAGACCTTTGAAAAACGAGACATTTTTTTGTCAGGCAAGGAAGGCAAAAATTTTAACCGGAGGAATACATTATGTATTTCGAGGATTAAAATTCGAAGCCTGACACCGCATCACAAAAAAATGACAGTTTTGCAAAGGTCTCAGCATTTAGCCGGAGAGGCTCAAGTGATCCCGAGCGCATCGAGGGAAAACGGAAGGAAACAGAATAGCGGGGCATAGGGTAATATGACTTTTTCGTGTCCACATTATGACTATAATGCTGAGGGGTGCAGAAAATTAAAGGTTGAATGCATTCCCGGCAGGGTAGGGTGTGTATTGAGGGGAAAGATCAAAGTCAGCGAGGATATTGAAAAGCGGCTCAGGGAACTGGAGAAAACCAATACAAGGAGGAAAAAGAGGCAGGAAGTGTTATGAAAAGGGGGGCGCCTTTCTTTCTCACAAAGGGCCCGATACCAACAAAGGAGGTAGGTATGTACAGGAAAATGGTCATTGCTTTATTGGTGGTGGTGTTCTTGATTGCTAGCTCAGTACCAGCGCTAGCTGAACCCATGTTTAAGGTGCATTACAAGGATGTGCCCACCGAACCTGTGGTGAAAAAAGGATTTGTTCAGGTTCGGGCCCGCTATCTCATCACGGAAAAACAAGGGGCGAAAAACTTCGCAATGCGTTTGTTCGAATTTGCTCCCGGAGGACATACGTCATATCACACCCATCCGTGGGAACATGAAATCTTTGTCAAAAAAGGGCGTGGCATCCTTGTTTCCGAGGGAAAGCAACATGCCATTGAGCAAGGAGATGTCATCTTCATACCAAGCGAAGAACCGCATCAATTTAAAAATGAATCTAACGAAACCTTGGAACTTATTTGTTTGATTCCTTTGAACCTCCCATAAGAATTAGGGGGAAATATCATCTCTATAGCCATTTGATAATGAGTGCTATGAGAACACCAAGGAGCAAGAGGCCGCATGCCATGGCAATACGAGAAAGAAAGCGGCCGAAGTCACTGACTAGGTCTTCATTCCAGCGTTGCCATTCTTTTGTGTCACTGCTCCTTTCTATGTGCCCATTGGTGTTGATTATCTCGTCTGTAAGTTCGAATGCACTCATGGTAACCTTCCTTGTTACGGATCGGCCTGGAGATGCGGTCCCATTGAGGCAGGCATTTATGTATTCTCACATAACCCGGCCTGTCTTATGATTGCCAGTGGTGCTCATGTTATAGCTTTGCCCCCCCCAAATAGTACGCATTTACCGTGCCAGGCGGGCTTTTCCCCGGGACATGAATATAAGGAGATGTGGCCCAGGGAAACAGGGACAACTTAAAAAAGGGGAAATCCTTTGGCTCGTAGTGCAATCTCTTTTTGGTTGACCATAATGTTTGTTATCTTTCTGGGAATTTACTTTAGAGGTTACAATGCAAAGAGGCCTGTGATTATCCACAAGGACTGGGGCAATTGCGTTCAACAGACCGCTGATGGCGGTTATGTTATTGCAGGGGTTATTTGGCGCATGGGTGGCTGGCAGAGTTATGTTTACCTGGTTAAAACCAATGCTCATGGCCGCAAACTATGGAGCAAAACCTTCGGACAAGGGAATGTGAATCGCGGAGAGTCCGTTCAGCAGACTCAAGATCAGGGCTATATTGTTGCAGGCACCACATGGTCTTCCGATGGAAACCGCAGTGATATTTATGTTATTAAAACAGACCGGGACGGCAACGAGACCTGGAGTAGAACCTATGGCGGTAGCCGGAGAGACGAAGGTTTTTCAGTGCGTCAAACCACGGACGGCGGTTACATTATTGCAGGCCGGACAGATTCTTTTGGACAAGGCAATGACGACGCGTATCTGATTAAGACCGATGCTAATGGAAACAGCATTTGGAGCAAGACCTTCGGAGGAAAGGGCCGTGACCGGGGCAGGTCGGTCCGCCAGACTTCTGACGGGGGCTACATTGTGGCGGGGACTTCATGGCCTTTTAAAGAGAAATACAGCGATGTTTACATGATCAAAACAGATGAAGATGGTAGGGAGGTATGGCATAAGACCTTTGGGGGAAGGTACGGAGATTACGGGTATTCCGTGCAGCAGACCGCCGACGGCGACTATATTGTTGTTGGAAATACGCGGCCCTTTGGCAGGATAGGCGAAAGCAAGATTTACCTCATCAAGACAGATGGCAAGGGTGGCAAGGTTTGGGCCAAGACCATTGGTGGTGGGGACTCTGCATACGGACTCTCGGTTTGCCAGGCAACTGACGGGGGCTATATTATTGCCGGAAAAAAAGAGCTTGAGAGTGCTGACGATTATGATATCTGTCTCATCAAAACTAACGGAGATGGAACAATAGCATGGAAAATGACACCTTAATTGAGCGTAAACAAAATGAAGAAACAATTTTCGCTCAGTTAAGGTGAAATTTTGAACTGTTGGGACGTTGAATAAGGAGGATGTACCATGAGGAGCAGGTTTCTAATGATGATTGGAATGGTTGTTGCGGCTATGGCAATAGGTCAGTTGAGTTTTGCAGTAGAGAAACAAACAATGAAAGCATTAAAACATAGAGTAGTGATGGAGACCTCGGAAGGTGCCATCACGATAGAGCTTTGGGCCGATAAGGCCCCTGAGACGGTGAAGAACTTCTTGCTCTATGCGGATGAGAAGTTCTACGACGGTACAATATTTCACAGGGTTATAGATAACTTTATGATACAAGGTGGGGGCTTTGGAGCTGATATGTCAAGAAAGGATAGCCACCAACCCATAAAGAACGAAGCTTCTTCTGAATTGAAGAATGACCGTGGCACTATTGCCATGGCCAGGACAAGTGATATCCACAGCGCCACGTGTCAGTTTTTCATCAATCTCAAGGACAACGATTTTCTAAACCACTCTGATAATACAGCGCAGGGTTTCGGGTATGCCGTATTCGGCAAGGTCATCAAGGGCATGGAGGTGGTTGACCGAATAGGCAAGACCAAGACCACCAGCTTCGGTCAGAACAGTGATGTGCCGGCAAAACCGGTAATCATAAAGAGTGTTAAACGCCTCGAGAGCAATTAGGCGCTTAGCGCCGCAACATCGACAAAAGATTGTCGATATGTAAAAATATCCAATATCCAATTCTCAATGCTCAATATCCAATGAAAGCGGCAATCCCCGTCTTATAAATACTTGAAAATTGGACATTGAGCATTCGACATTGGATATTAACTGCCCCGAAGGGGTCACCTTTTCCAAGTGCAGTCTTGGACGAGGCATAGTTCCGTAGTTCTAAAATTCGTGTTCTTTCTGGTTGATTTATTCTTGTAAGCGCCTTGGATGAACCTTAAAATCTGATACTGGATGCACGATACCGGATACTGGAATCAAGGATTATCCAGTATCAAGAATCCGGGAGCCATGCTTTTTAGATTCCGGCTATGGGACTTCACATTTGAGGGGTAGGGCTCGTTCACGGCCTTTCGCAGCCGATAGCGTGTTTAAAAGTCAGCAGTTTCTTCGTTGCTATAGGGTTTTTCCGCTGTTTTATTGATCATGGAAGGGGGTCAAATGACTATTAAGAAATTCTTGGAAAAGGCCAACAAATTTGAAATAGAGGCTTACAAAAAATACCCGGATTTGATTTTTAATTATGTTCCCTTTACCGGGTCGCCCCAAAAACACCCCTACGATAAGGACAGGATCATTCTAGTCATAGATCCTTTTAGCACCAATAACTCTTATTATGAATTTAACATTGGTGATATCGAGGGGGTCGAGGAACTCGCCAGTCTTGTTACTATCGAGGGGAAATCGGTTACCATGGTCCGAGTCTGGGTAAGAAAGGGGAGCATCGCCGTTAAAGGCATCCCTTTTGTCGTTGAGGATACCCAAAAACAAATCAAACTAAAATCGCTTGGAACCCAGGGGACGGTTAAAAGCTAGGAGAGCGACTTTTTAACACTTCGCTTCGATAGAAGCCATTTCAAAACCTCAGATCGCGTTCGAGGGCAAGGCGGGGGCCGATGATAAAGCGCAGGGGGGGAGTATGTGAGCATTTTGAAGAGGCCCTCAACACAGCCATCGGGCGCTAGATGGGGTTTTGAAATGGCTTCTAGTCTTAAAGGGACTTGGTGTGAGCGAATCGGGGGTAACTCCGGCAGATCTTTCCTCTTGACAAATCGGCATGAGGCTGGTGCAGTATAGGAGTTGCTTGGGAAATATTGACATTTGATGGCCGCGAACTGAATTTGACCTGTTCTCGAGTCAGCAAATAGGCTGGTCGTGGCCGCATGGGAAGCTTTGAGAGATGGAGAAAAATCTCAAATTGTGCCTACCTGGCTCCTGACAGGACGTTGATGTTCTGTTAGGAGCCTGAACATTCATCCGGTCACTCATTAACCTCCTTTCCAAGGAAAGGGGGGGTGTCGTTTTGCACTGAAAGGGGGCAAAAGATGGAAAAAAAGGAACAAATGACTTGGAAAGAATGGATTGCCATTCTAATAGTTTGTGGCACTGTAGGCATGATAGTAATGGCAGTTTTGGCAACAATTGCGGGCTTTATATAAGTATCTAAGGGGTAGGGGCGTTATTAACTAGTTTCCATCCATAAATGGCCCTTTTCCGCAATCACCGACTTCGCCATAGTAGCCTTCTTGGCTACGAGCCGACTTCGCCAAAGCACTGGCTGCGACGGCTGAACGGCTGAATCGGCGTCAATCAGCCGGAGGCTGACAAGCCTGCGGGGTTGCTTGTGCGACGTACCTCGGTACG
>JAUWMM010000205.1 GCA_030613145.1 Desulfobacterales bacterium
TTTCAGAAAAAGATTTTTTGGTTCTTCCGCCTCAGGCGGACAGAAGGTTCAATAAATACAAATTATAGCACAACAACCTCACAGGTGCCGGACAGGGCATCGCTGAACCGCCGGGCATCGTCTGCAGAACCAACAATGGAATCGTAATGCATGGGAATGACAAGCTTGGGCTTGATTATCTTAGCAGCTTCCACGGCCTCCTCCGCCGTCATAACGTAAGTCCCGGATACCGGAAGGAGCGCAATATCCGCCTTTATGGAATCCATCTCCGGTATCAAATCAGTATCACCTGCATGGTAAATCCTCACACCGTCCACTGTGAGGACAAATCCCAGCCAGCCATTTTGTTTCGGATGAAAATCCTTGTTTGTGTTGTAAGCCGGCACAGCCTCAATCTGGATTCCTGAAACCGTCAGCTTGTCTCCGGGTTGTACCACCCGTACATCACCGGAGAGTTTTTTGGCCGAATCGGCCTCAGTCACGATGACCGTCGAAGCCTCCTGGACCTTCTGGATATCCTCTGGTGAGCAGTGATCATAGTGCTCATGGGTAACCAGGATAACATCTGCGGGCTCGCACTGCTTCACCTGAAAAGGGTCGATGACGATGGCCTTGCCGTCTCCCTTGATGAGAAACCCATCATGTCCCAACCAAGTGATGTTCTTAACAACGTCCTGTACTTCCATAACCAGTTCCTCCGTCCTCCGTATTTAATTATATCATTATACACTGTTTTAAAACCTTTATTCTTGGTCTATTTGGCCATTTTCGAAAGTACTAAGCTCGCTTCTCTAATATTGAAAACTCAGGCCAACATCTTCAAACAGTTACAATTTTTTGACACTTTGTATCGCTAAGGACTTTAGAAAAAACGGCCAACATTCCACAAACTCAATTATACAATATGAAACACTACATCCGGCAGCTCAACACAGGTCAGCCTGTTGCCGTAAACGGCGCCGGTGTCAATGCCAATCTTATTGTCGAGAATCAGCGGTTCCCGAAAAGGTGTGTGACCGAAGATCACTCGCTTTCCAAAATCAAAATCAGAATATATGAATTCATCCCGTATCCAGAGCATATCCCATTCACTCTGTTCCTCAAGGGGTACGTTCGGCTTAAGACCCGCGTGGACAAAAATATACTGTTCTGTCTCATAATAGAGACGGAGGTTGTCAAAGAAGTCTCGATGTGTTGTAGGTATAAGGCTATCTTCGGCATGGCTCTGGTTCTTCAGGTAGCTATCCAGGGTTGCTTGCCCGCCATTTACCAGAAAGTGGAACATGGATGTTCCACTTAAGTAACGCTGGAGCATTCGCTCGTGATTCCCTTTGAGAAAGATCACCCTTCTTTGTCGCCTGGCAAGGTCAATGAGATAGTCCACCACCTCCTTTGATTGAGTGCCACGGTCGATATAGTCCCCCATAAACACGAGCGTATCTCTTTTCGGATCGACATCGATCGTGTCCATCAAGCAGGTTAACTTGTCAAGGCAGCCATGTATGTCACCTACAGCAAACGTTCTTTCCATTACATCCATTTCAGCACAAAGAGCCGCTTTCTCTCATCCAGCCGGGTTATTCCCTCATTGCGGGCAGTTTGAATTGCCTCATCGTGTTCTTCCTTAGTGATGGTGCGCGTCAAAGCCTGTACCTCAGAAGCCCGGCCGCACGGCCTATACTGTGCCATAATGTTTACGTAGCTGTTTGGCGAGATTTCCTTGGCCAAGAAACCCATAACTTGCCGGGTACCAGCCAGCCCCTCGGGAAGCACCAGATGGCGGATCAGAAGGCCTCTCTGGGCAATCCCCTGCTGATCTGTTACCAGGTCCCCCACCTGACGGTGCATCTCCTTTAGGGCCTCCCGTGCTACTTCAGGATAATCGGGTGCATCGGAGAGTTCTTCGGCTACCTTAGGATCCCAGAACTTGAAGTCAGGCATGTAGATATCAAACACCCCGTCTAAGATTGCCAAGGTCTCGGATCTGTCATAGCCGCCGGTATTGTAAACCAGGGGGACCCTGAGTCCTGCCTCAATAGCCTTGTCAAGTGCAGCCAAAATCTGGGGGACAACGTGGGAAGGTGTGACAAAGTTTATGTTGGGACAGCCCTTGTCCTGTAGGAAAAGCATAGCCTTGGCAAGCTGTTCTGAGGAGAACTCAACACCTTCTCCTTCGTGGCTGATGTCGTAGTTCTGGCAAAACATGCACAGGAGATTGCAGCGGGCAAAGAATATCGTCCCTGAGCCATGATCCCCGACCAGGGGGCTCTCCTCTCCAAAGTGGGGGTTGAAACTTGACACAATAGCATGTTCGCCTGTCTGGCAGATCCCCTTTTCGCCCGAGAGTCGGTCCACGCCACACTCCCTGGGACAAAGGTTGCAAGCATTCAGGATCTCATATGCCTGTTCTATCTTTTCATTTAGGAGACCCCTGTTATAAGTTTCTAAATATGCAGCTCTAAAGGAAGCCATAGTTTCCAAACTATTTGCGAGTTTTCAGCTTGAGCAAAGACAGAGTATGTGAAATCTTAATAAAATCTCAGTGGCTATGTCAATTGATTATTACGTCCGGAGATACCTCCCCTTATCAGCAAGCCTCACATTCTTGGTAAGGCATAATCGGATGTTGATAGAGATTGAGAAGTCTGGTAGATATAGAAATTCCAACGCTATCGAGTTGTTGGGTTTGTGTGTGTTGTTTTTACATATGCTGTATGAAGGCTACTTAAAAAGTCTTTTGCGAATAACCTTGAGCATTTTGGTCGGTGGATGGCAAGGGAGAGGATATGATTGTCAGGTTTTGGGGTGTACGCGGTTCTGTTCCAGCACCCTTGGGCGCTAAGCAGGTCAAAGAAAAAATCATGTCTGCTCTTAAAGGGGCGTCAGAGAGTGACATCGGGGACAAGCGGGCAGCAGGAGACTATTTAGAAGGACTGCCTTGGCACATTAAGGGAACATACGGCGGGAACACCTCATGCGTTGAGTTGCACTCTGAGGATACCACGATCATCTTTGATGCAGGTACGGGCATAAGGTCGCTCGGTCTGCGCCTTATGGACGGCAAGTTCGGCCGGGGTGCCGGAACTGCTCATCTGTTTCTCAGCCACACCCATTGGGATCATATACAGGGGTTCCCCTTTTTTCTCCCAGCATACGTACCGGGTAACAGAATCGTTATCTACAGCCCGCACCCCGACGTAGGAGGGCGATTTTCTCTGCAACAAGAGGCTAAATATTTCCCGGTGCCCTTTAGGGCTTTGCAGGCAGACATTGAGTTTGTTTCGCTTTCAGAAGGGGAAAACGTGGCCGTCGATCATGTCAATGTTAAGAATATCAAATTTAACCATCCTGGAGATTCTTTTGGCTATCGGGTTGAAAAACAAGATACCGCATTTGTGTATGCCACGGATGCAGAGTTTACCAGGGTTCATGGAACGGATATGGAAAAGTACATCCCTTTCTTTTCCAAGGCAAAGGTTCTTGTATTTGATTCGCAATATACCCTAATGGAGGCATTGGAAAAAGAAGACTGGGGCCACAGTTCCTCCCTAACAGGTGTGGACATGGCCAATGAGGCCGGGGTTGAGACCTTGGTTCTTTTTCACCATGAGCCCACGTATGATGATAATACCCTTTGGGATATTCTTCAAAGGACTCTCAAGTATGCGGAATTAAAGGATTCAGAACATACCAGCAAGGTTATTATGGCCCACGAGGGTTTGGAGTTAGTCATATAAAATAGCGCAGTGTTATTTACTGGTCAGTCTAAAGTTCGCATAATCACCTGAAATTATTAACAGCTAATTCCCCCCTTTCCTAAAAAGGGGGGTTAGGGGGGATTTTTGGGCAACTTCCTGAAATCCCCCTAAATCCCCCTTTAAGAAAGGGGGACTTTAAGGCGTGTTTCCGAAAACTTTGGACTCTAAAATTATTTACTTGACCCACCAAAAGTTCTACAACCTATTGAAATTATAAATCTTTGGGTAGTGCTTAATCTGTGCCTTTCAGTGGAATGAAGGCATTTTGGAGCAGAGCCCCTGAGTTCGGTCAATGGAGTATGTAGAAAAAATCCTAGCCGGAGACATCCGGACAGCCGCCAAGCTGATCAGAGATATCGATGACGGCATTCCCTCCTCTATAGAGGTCTTAAAAGCCCTTTACCCTCACACTGGCAGGGCATATGTCATTGGAATCAGTGGCTTTCCCGGCGTTGGAAAGAGCACACTGGCAGATCAGATGATCCGGGCCTATCGGGAGGCCGGCAAAAGCCTCGGAGTTCTTGCAGTAGATCCGACCAGCCCTTTCTCTGGTGGCGCTATACTTGGAGACCGGATCCGGATGCAGGGTCATGGCACAGATCCGGGCGTATTTATCCGTAGCCTGGCAACCCGCGGCCATTTGGGGGGGTTGACCCGGTCCACTCGCAGCGGCATAGACGTCATGGACGCTATGGGTAAGGACATCATCCTTGTTGAGACTGTGGGTGTGGGCCAGGATGAAGTCGATATTGTGACCACTGCACACACCACGATCATTGTACTAGTCCCTGGTATGGGAGACGATGTTCAGGCCATTAAGGCTGGCATCCTCGAAGTGGCCGATGTCTTTGTCGTCAACAAGGCAGACAGGGAGGGGCTTGAGAAGACAATGAATGAGCTCCATGCAATGCTTGA
>JAUWMM010000016.1 GCA_030613145.1 Desulfobacterales bacterium
ATTAGCGTCTCTTTCAAACCGCATAGCGCATAGAGTAATCTCGGAGGAAAGCGAGTTTGTTGCCCTATGCCCTATGCTCCTATTGTGTGGCGGAACCTTAGACAATTTTCTCCGTTGTTGTTGTGATCCAGAAATACGAGCTTCCTTATGTTTCTATATGCCTTTTCCCTGGCTCTCTCCAGGGTTTTGTCTCCGGCCACCACGTGCAAAACTCTGCCCCCGAAGGTGACCAGACCCTTTTGGTGATCTTCATCAACGCCGGCGAAATAAATGGCAATGCCTCTTTCTATTTCGTCCAGGCCGATGATCTTATGACCTTTCCCGTAGCGACCGGGATATCCCTTGTTCCAACCCCTGGAGGCCTTTGAGCGCCCCTCCATGGCAATCACATCCACGTAATGCTGGTTGTTCCATACCTGCTTAATCTGGTCCAAAGACCCTTCCCATACCGCCATGCCCACTTCAAAAAGATCCGTACTCAATTTCCGGGCCAATACCTCCCATTCAGGGTCTCCGTGTCTCACATTGACTTCAAAGACATCTATGTTTTCATAAGGGTCCAGGTTCAGGCCGAAATAAAGAACCCCTTTATATGGCCAGCCTAAATGGTTATAAATCTCATTGACTGTAGGATTGACGATCTCTTTTATGATTCTGTTGATCAGCCATGGGCTAAAAAGCCTGTGGGGGCAATAACATCCGGTGCCGCCCGTATTCAGGTTTCCGCCAAACTGCTCAATCGACGCCTTGTCATCCGGATCAAATGCCCGCTTATAATCCTGGGCAAACATCTTGAGGGGCAGCACGTGTTCACCGTCAAGGTAAGCAAAAAAGGAGAGCTCGGTTCCGTATTTTCTTTCCTCAATAACAACCCTGTTGCCTGATTCTCCGAAGGTCGCCTCTATCATGATCTTGTCAATGGCTGCCAAGGCGTCCGGAACATCATCACAGACGATGGCACCCTTTCCGGCGGCAAGCCCGTTTGCCTTGACCACGACCTGGTAGCCGATATTGCGAACATATTTCTTGGCTTCTTCAGGGTCGTCAAAGACCCGGTACTCCGGCTTGGGAACCCCTATTCGTCGTAAAAGATCATCGGTAAACGCCCGGTCGCTTTCAATTTTTACATACTCCTTCCTGGGTCCGATGGTTCGTATCCCCCTGCCATTCAAAACATCGATGAGCCCTTCTCCCAGAGGATTTTCAGATCCCACATCAACCAGGTCAACGCCTTGCTCCACGCAAAAATCTGCAAGCTGGCCAAAGTTTTTCACAGGGAAAAGCTCTATGAGCTTTCTGTCCTCACGGCCCTTGGGTGTACGCAGAGTTCCCGGATTCCCCGGTGCAAAATAGACCTTGTCAACGTGCTGGCTGTCTGCGTATTTGTCGGCAAGGCAATGGTCTCTGCCTCCCGACCCATAAACGAGTATCTTCATGGTATGTCATCCACCTGAGCTATTTTGATGGTGTCGTGAAAAGTCAATTTTACTCACTCCGTGACCATTTTGGGCGCACTTGAGATTTTCAGCTAAAACGCTAAAACTTGGGCTAACGCCCTCAAACAATTAGCATTTCTTAACGCTGAGTATCTTAAGCGCTTTCCTCCCAAAATGCTCAATGTCGTTCGCAAAGGACTTTTTACGATACTATTTATTTTGAGGTGCTTGTATAATAGAAAGGGAAACGATTTCAAGGCGAAAATACCTGCCTGATCATGCAAGTCCCTTGATGTGTTCGGGCGCTCATAAACGCCCGAACAAAATAATCCGAAGAATTACCTATTTTAGGGCTTGAAAAAACTCACGTATTTGATACACACACGTTTCTTGGAAAGCCAAAGCCCTCCAAAGAGCTTTGGGCTTGACTCAAATGAATTATTTGTTATTATTTATAAGTTTACATGATCCCCAGTAGCTCAGTTGGCAGAGCAGATGGCTGTTAACCATCGGGTCCGCGGTTCGAGTCCGTGCTGGGGAGCCAATAGAAAACCCCAGGCCCCGTCTGTTAGACCGGGCCTTTTGGAACTTTGAACCATTGCAGCTCGGTTGGCTGAGCCCGGCCCAGTCCGATTTTCCATTGGTATGCAGTGCTTCGTGTAACAGAAAGCAGGCTGGTCAGTTCAACAAGGGAGGAAAGATGACGAAGAGGCTGAAAGGAATACTGTGCCAATGTCTTGTCCTGTTTGTGTGGGTCGGATTGGCCCTGGCCGCAGGAGAAAAAGAGGCTGTACCTGTCATCGAGGTAGAGAAATCGACCCATGACTTTCATCAAGTAACCGAGGGTGAAACAATAAAACACGATTTTCGGGTGTTTAACCGCGGCAATGCACCGTTGGAGATTAAAAGCGTCAAACCCGGTTGAGGCTGCAGCGTGGCCCGGTTTGACCGGACCATCCCGCCTGGAGGCGAGGGAAAGATTACCCTGGAAGTGCGGACAAAAGGATACCAGGGAAAGCTGCACAAGAAGGCCCGAGTCCTTAGCAATGACCCCAAACAGCCCCAAGTGATCATTGGCCTAAAAGGGGACGTTTGGGTTCCCATCAATGTCAATCCTCGCTATGTCCGCCTCATGGGGACGGAGGACGAGGAGGTCCAAAGTGTCGTTTACCTTCAGGGGAAAAAGAAAGAGCCCCTTGTTGCCGAACTCGCCTTGGTCTCCATCCCGAAAAGGGTGGATGTGCAACTACTGGAGCTTGAGAAAGGACGCACCTATCAGCTCAAGGTCAGGAACAAGGTCAAGGGTGAAACAAGATACAGGGGGGAGTTGAGGCTTACCACCAATTATCCGGAGAAGCCCGAGATTGTAATTAAGGTTGTTTGCGACATAAGGGGACTTCTGGAGGTGAGGCCCAAGATTTTGAACTTTGGCCGTATGTCGCAGAAACGGCTGGGTCAATTAAAGGATAATGCCGGGAGCATGACCCGTTCGGTTACTGTCCTCTTGAATAAAGGCAATGATTTGAAGATTGAAAAGGTAGAACTGGAAAAATCCCTCTTCAGGGCTTCCACCAAGCATATCAAGCCGGGCCAGAGGGCTCAGATCCTGGTTGAGCCCGTTTTGGAAAAGCTCAAGAAGGGCGCAAACCTGGACCGCTTGAAAATCTATACAAACCAGAAAGACCACAAGGTTCTTGAGGTGCCTATCCGCTTCGACCTCATATAAAAAGGTTTTTGTAAAATACAGTCTATCTGACTTCTGTCTTTTTAAGCTCGGGATTAGACTCGATGAGGCGTGAGGCAATCTGCTCGCACCGGTAGGCCTGACACTCTTGTTCGATCTTTCTCAGTTCTTCCACGAAAGACGGCGGCACATATCCTTCAGCGAGAGCAACTTTATGTAGGACCTCCATGATTTGTTTGAACCTCACATCCTGAGGGCAGGCAACCGTACATGTGTTGCATAGGGCACAATACCATATGGCAGTACTACCTAGAAGCTCATCCTTATAGCCAAGATTGATCATTCGAATAAATTTTCTCGGGTCAAAACGTGGGACGTACTGGTGAACCGGACATGAGGAAGAGCAAACCCCACAAGTGTCACAATTTGTAGGGAGTCTTCCTTCCAAGTATTTGGCGATCTTGTGTTTGAACTCTTTATCGATTGCTGCTTCTGCCACAAGTATTTCCTCCTGAGATCCGAGGTTTAGGCTTTGGTTTCATAACAAACATTAGAACGTCCTGTCAACGTTGGTTTGACCGGTTAAACAGATCTGATCGGTTCCTCGGGAATTAGCTTCCTGATATCTTCAAAGAGCCCTACAAAGCCCTCCGTGAATTCTCCCTCTCTGGTCAGAATGGATCCCACAGCAGGTTCCAAATCAAGTAGATCTGTTGTGTAAGGGAGAAAATAAGTGGCCCGACCCTTGAGCCCGGGGCGTTCCATATAGGTCTTTACCCTGTTCCTGTCTTCTTCTCCCCGCACCTTGTTAACGACCAGCTTTATGTTCGGGATGGCCAGTTGCCCGGCAAAGGTAATTGATTTTTGGGCGACCTGAAATCCGGTTGAGGTGGGCTCTGTCACGACCAGCAAAAGCGAGAAACCCTTAAGTACGCCACGGCCAAAGTGCTCAGGTCCGGCCTGGGTATCCACCAGGATAATCTCACCGGGCTTCAGCACTATGAATTGCATAACGGCCTTCAGCAGATTGTTTTGCGGGCACAAGCACCCGCTAGCCGCCTGATCAACCGATCCCATAGCAAGAAGAGAGAGATTTGGCTTCAGCTGAAGCCCGAAACGCCCCACCACATCACTAACGTCCGGGTTCAAGCGCAGAAGCCCACCCCAGCCTGAACCGGGTTTGGCCCCCGTCTTTTCCTCAATATAGTCACGGTTGTGACTCAAGGGAACGATCTTGTCAGCATCTTCGAGCGGGACTCCTAAACTCAGAGCGAGGTTCATCTGCGGGTCTTCATCAGCTGCAAGCACCTTGTAACCACTACCGGCAAAACGCTCAGCCAGCAAGGTAACCAGGGTGGTTTTTCCCACGCCACCCTTGCCGGCAACTGCAAGGCGAAACCCTCTTTCATTCATCTTGTTTTTCATCTCTGCCTCAGGTCTTTACAGGTTGTTGCCCAAACAAAAATTCCTTTGAGCGCTCATAAAGAAATTTTTTCAATAAGTGTTTCAAAACTCTTTGAGGACTCCATTTTGGCCATTTTTTGCAAAAAGTTCTTATGTTTCTTCCTCCTTTATAGTTGCGTCTTATTAAGATAAAATGCAAGATTAAAATAATGGTAACACTTTACGTGTTTGAAAAAGGCCCGTTTTGCGAACGACATTGAGCAATTTTGGAAAAAGATTCCCGAAGAGCGAAACGTCAAAATCACAAATTGTTTGAGGGTGTTAGCCCAAGTGTTAGTTCTTTAGCTGAAGATCCCAACTGCACCCCAAATGGTCACGGAGTGCGTAAATTGACTTTTTAAGAAACCACCATATTTGCCTTATTGTTTTTTTGTAAATTTTTTTGTTGTTTTGTAGAAAACCACATTGTATAAATACAATTTTTCAACAAGATACTAACATCTGCGTTTTCGAGTTATTTCGACAAACAGCACGATGGAAAGAAAGGGGAGATAAGATTTGAGAGAGTTTAGTAGCTTGGAAGTCAAGGTCGTCAACCGTGACCTTGAAAGGGCCATGAAAGTGCTTAAGAAAAAGATCCAAAATGATGGCCTGTTCCGACGGCTTAAGCTCAAGAAGAGTTATGAAAAACCGAGTGAGTGTCGTCGCCGCAAACGTCGCGAGAGTGAAAGGAGGCAGAGAATAGCCCGCTTGAAACGCTCCAGGTACTCCAGATACTAGCCTGTTCCTGTTATCCTCTAAGCCCGGTCTAACCACCGGGCTTTTTTTGTGTCCGCTATCCTTTTCCCGGATCGTTGATATGACCATAGCCCCCTTTTTGTATGCGATTCCATGGGGTTTTGTGTTATATGAAAGGCCCATGTTCTTCAGGGCCTATTTTTGGAGCATTCTTTTTGCGGTGGCGCTTTGGTCATCATCGGCATTTGCGCAGGTCCTGTCAGTCCGCGGAGGGGCTGATCTTCCATACCACATCAAGGCAGACTCTTTGAGTTACGATGATGCCACCAAGACTTATATGGCCAGGGGACAGGTGACGATCACCAGGGCTGATCAGTCTTTGTGGGCAGATGCTGTCGACTTCAATGCAGAAACCACGGAGGCTGAGGCCTGGGGCAATGTGCACTTCACGTCGGGCGAGGATTGGCTCACCGGCACCCGACTTGAAATAAACCTAAATTCTGGTACCGGCACACTTTACGACGGAGTACTCTTTATCAAGGAGAGCCACTTTTACATCAGGGGGGGCAAGATTGAAAAGATAGGCGAAGATTCATATCATGTTGCCGATGCCAGCTTTACTTCCTGCGAAGGAGATTCTCCGGCCTGGGAAATCACCGGCAAGGACTTGAGGGTCACCTTAGAAGGTTACGGCACGATCAAGCATGCCGCCTTTTGGGCAAAGTCGGTACCTTTATTATATGTACCGTACTTGGTCTTTCCAGCAAAATTAAAGCGTCAGACAGGGTTGCTCGTACCTCAGGCTTCCTATTCCGACCGGGACGGCTTCCAATACAACCAGCCCTTTTTCTGGGCCATAAATGAGAGCTCCGATGCCACATTGTATGAGCATTACTTGGCACATCGTGGTCTCAAGCACGGGGTCGAGTACAGGTACGTGCTGGGTGCTGAGAGTAAAGGCGCTGTGATGTACAATTTCCTTCATGACCGGCAGATTGATGATGGCACGCCTGATAGCTACGAGGGATTCAGGGGCGACAACGAGCTACGCTTGAATAAAAAGCGATGGTGGTTCAGGATGAAAAACGACCAGGACCTTCCGGCTGCATTCAAGGCAAAACTCGATGTGGACCTCGTGAGCGACCAGGACTATCTCCGCGAGTTTGACTCGGGCTATGCAGGCTACGAAGCCTCTGATAGTTATTTCCTTGAAGAATTTGGCAGAGAACTCGACGATGAAACCGATACGATCCGGCTGAATCAGTTGAACCTTAACAGAGGCTGGGACGCATACAGCCTTAACATCGATTTTCGCTGGTACGACGATGTAATCATCCGGAAAAATGACCTCCCTGACACAACTCTGCAAAATTTGCCATCGGTCAACTTTGCCGGTTCAAAACAAGAAATCTCCCATACCCCTTTCTATTTTGACCTGGATTCTTCCTATAACCATTTCTGGAGGGATGTTGGGACACGCGGATACTCTGTGGATCTGCATCCGAGAGTCTACTACCCTGTCCGCTTTGGCAGGTATTTTGACTTTGAGCCCTCTGCCGGCGTGCGTGAGACCCTTTGGCAGGTTGAAGAATATGAGGATGAGACGTCCGGGGAAGAGGATCATTTAGAATCACGAAAAATATACGATTTGAAGGCAGACCTGTCCACAGAAATCTCCAGGATATTCAACTGGAAAGGCACAACAGTTGACAAGATAAAACATGCAATCAAGCCGCAAGTGGTGTATGAATATATTCCCGCCCCGGAACAAGACGATCTCCCGGATTTTGTTGGCACAATAGCTGAAAAGAATCTTGTAACATATTCAGTCACGAACAATTTTACCGCTAAAACGAGCAAACGGCCCACACCAGACCCGGAGACACAACTTGAAGGAGAACAAGAACAAGGATCACTATCGCCTAAATACAGCTACTACGATTTTTGTCGCATCAAACTCACTCAAAGCTATGACATTCTTGAAGCCCGCAGGGAGGAGAATGGCATAGAGAAAAGACCGTTTTCTCCGGTAAAAGGTGAGGTGGAATTTAAACTATCCAGCTATGTGGATTTGCAAGCGGATGCCGAATGGTCACCCTATGATGACGAATTCAAGAGCTACAACGCGATCCTGGCGCTGAGTGATGGGCGGGGAGATCATGGTTCGGTGGATTACCGATATACTCGGGAAGACAGCGGCCATCCCGGCACAAGGAATATTCTCACAAAGGTCTTACTGAAGCTTTTTGACCCGGTCTCGGTTTACTGGGAACATGAGCGCAATCTTGTGGAAAATCAGGACGTGAAAACAGTCTGCGGATTCAAGTATGAATCTCAGTGCTGGTCCTTGAACTGTAGCTATACACTTGACAGGATAATGCATGAGCGAAAATACTTTGTTGAGGTAGGCCTGTACGGACTTGGCGAGTTCGGGCTGGGTAAATAAAAACTGACAAACTAGTGCCCATTCACGAATCGTAAAAACTCAATGGGCACAAGCGTAAGTTTCCAATTCAGAAATGAGCAATTTTTCGCAAGGTCAAGGAAAACAAGGGGTTGCGCGGAGGCGTACCGAGGTACGTCGCACAAGCAACCACGCAGCTTGACGCCGAGATTGCGGAAAAGGGCCATTTATGGATGGAAACAAACGAAAATTGTGGTTCGGGAGCAATTTTTATGACAACGCAAATCGACATCCACCCTGCCTGGTACGGGCTTCACACGCGGAGTCGTTTTGAACAGGTAGTATTTGATGGGCTTAACAAGAAATCTCTTGAGGCCTTTCTTCCGAAGATAACGGTAGTTAGCAAGCGCCGGGACCGGCGCAAGAAGCTCCGGGTCCCTCTGTTTCCCGGCTATATCTTTGTAAGAAGCGACCTCCATGTACATGAACGCCTCGAGATTGTGAAAACCGTGGGCGTAGTCCGTCTTATTGGAAACACGGACGGCCCGATCTCCATACCCGACGAGGCGATTAATTCCCTGCGGATCATGGTTGAAGGAGACGACCCTGTGGCAACCAGTACCCGATTTAGGAAAGGGGATCGTGTCATGGTCGTCGAGGGGCCTTTTGTAGGCGTGGTAGGCACCTTTGTAAGGTATCGCGGTTTCGGGCGCGTGGTGGTTGCTATAGAGGCCTTAGGGCAGTACGCTGGGGTAACCGTTTCTGAAGAGCATGTAGAGAGGCTTCCGGATATTGTCTAAAAACGGCACGCTCAGCAAGAGCGGAAAAGGCCAAAAAAGGAGGAGGTGAGAAGCCATGACACGTATTGCACGGGTCACAGAGATCATTGCCGGATCACCGGTCAGTTTTGATGATGCCATCAAGATAGGTTTTGAACGAGCCAGCAAGACGCTACGGGGCATCACAGGTGTTCGCTTACTTGAACAACGAATCAAGGTAGCAGACAACAAGATGGTGGAATATCGTGTAAGGATGGAATTAATCTTTGTACTGGAAGATTAGGCCCTATTCCTCTTCTGTAAAACGTTTGACAATACGACTCACTATACGAAAAAGATTGGCTACCAGAAGTACTCCGCCCAGGAACATCAGCGTCAAGGGTACCCAACGGTAACGCTGGTATTGCTGGTGTTCCAGGGCAACACCGATTCCTACTGTGCTGAAATAAAAGACATATGCCGCAAAGATTGAGATCACAAGACAAAAGAGACCGGAATCATACCATGGGATGATCACCCTTCTAAACAATGGGCTCTTATTTAGTTTCATAAAAAGAATATTACTCGAAGAGAGGGCGAATAATCAAGGACGAACAGACAATTTTGGATTGTGAATTTCGGACCGGTATTTTGACATGCGCTTGTTAATCATTGCGGCCTCTGTCTCTATGTATCTGTTTGTCTCGGGCTGTGCGGTGATGCAGAAGCTGAAAACGCCAACCGTAGTGCGTATCAAAGGGATATCTGAGGGCTTCAAGGTAGGGACTATTGTTCGCACTGAAACCGGCCAGATAGTTTCCTTTGAGGAATTAATGGCTGACCTTGAAGGGGTTCGGATTGTCTATGCCGGGGAGAGGCATAATAATCAGGCACACCACGATGTGCAACTCAGGATACTGCGGGCACTTCAAGAAAAAGATCCTACGCTTTTGGTAGGTATGGAGATGTTTGTAAGATCTGATCAGCATGCGTTGGATCAATGGAGTGCAGGCCGGCTGGACGAGGAAACCTTCTTGAAGGAGGTAGACTGGGAGAAAAAGTGGAAATTCGATTTTGCCCTTTACTGTGCGATTCTTGATTTCATAAGGAAAAAATCTCTGAAGGTGGTGGCCGTCAATGCTCCACGCCAAATAGTCAAAAAGGTTGCCAGGGTGGGACTGGGTGGCCTTTCAGGTGAGGAGCGGGAACAGATTGCTCAGCATGTCGACACCTCTGCGGAAGAACACAGAGCCTATGTTGAATCCGCTTTTAGCGCCCACGAGTTTGATGAAATAAGCGCATTTGAATTCTTCTACGAGGCCCAGTGCGTTTGGGAGGATTCCATGGCAGAGGCGATCTCGCGGGCACTGAATAACAAGCGGGTGGTGGTGATCACCGGAAATGGTCATATAGCGTACAAATTCGGCATCCCGCACCGCGTGTTCAAGCGCACAAAAGTCTCCTTTCGAACAGTCATGCCACTTAACGTAGGCACAGAGGTAGAACGCGATGTAGCAGACTATATCTGGGTAACCCCTGCGGAAAGGCAGGCGCAAGGGAACGGGTTGTGTCCCGGAATGCCGAGAAGGCCCATGTTAGGGATTCGACTTAAGACCTTGGATCAGGGAAAAGGTGTACTCATAGAAAACGTTATGCCAAAAAGCCCGGCAGCGCAGGCCGGGATCAAGCCACAGGACATCCTGGTCGCTATTGACGGCAACTCCGTATCTCGCCTATCTGACCTTCACAATGCCATCGCCGGATCAAAAGGGGCTTCGGATTTTGTATTCAAAATTGACAGGCAGGGAAGAATCATGGAACTGCCGGTCCATATCGAAAAAACAAGCTCCGCCTTGCCATTACCCTGAAAACAGATGGCTTCGTAAAAAGTTTTTTACGAAGGACATTGAGCATTTTGGGAGAAAAGCACTCGAGGTGTTCAGCGTGAAGAAATGCTAACTGTTTGAGGGTGTTAGCCAGAGTTTTAGCATTTTAGCTGAGCATTTTGAGTGCGCCCAAAATGCTCACGGAGTGAGGAAAATTGACTTTTTACGAGACCATCAAAACATGACCCTGAAAAAAGGACAGATTCTAGAATTAAAGATCGAGAAGTTGATTCTTGGGGGCAGAGGTCTTGCGCGGGTGAATGGCCTGGCCATATTCGTGGCAAGGACTGTGCCCGGAGATGAAGTGCGAGTCAGGGTATTTAAGAAGAAAAAGAACCACGCTGAAGCGCGCCTTGTTGAATTGATAGCCCCATCGTCTTTCAGGGTAGAGCATCCGTGCCGCTATTTTGGTTTTTGCGGCGGATGTACCTGGCAATTCCTTGATTATGAAAAGCAGCTTTTTTTCAAAAGGGAGCTCGTACTCGAATCCCTTGAACACCTCGGTCAACTAACAAGCATCCCTGTGCATCCCCTTATACCGTCTGAGAAGATATTTGGCTACCGCAACAAGATGGAGTTTTCCTTTTCCGACCGGAGGTGGCTGTTGCCGGAAGAACTCTCGGACAAGGAAATCCCAAAGGACTTTGCCCTGGGTCTTCACGTGCCTGGCACCTTTGACAAGGTTCTCGATACTGAGGCCTGTTTGCTACTGCCGGACACGGGAAACAAGATCCTGCGTAATGTGCGACAATATGCTAGAGAAAGCAGTATACCGCCTTATGGGCTGAAGTCCCACATGGGATTTTGGCGGTTTTTGATGCTCAGGCACTCTTTAAGCCATGACAAATGGATGGTTAATATCATTACATCAGAAGAGCAACGGCCGTGGGTCCAACCTTTGGCCGACCTGCTGTGCCAAAAGCATAAGAACATCACCTCGGTTGTTAACAATGTCAACACAAGGAAAGCCGGGATCGCTGTTGGCCAGTGGGAGACACTCCTTTCAGGCGAGCCCTACATCTTGGACAAAATCGCAGGATTTGAGTTTGAGATATCAGCCAATTCCTTTTTTCAAACCAATACCGCAGGGGCTGCACGTCTCTATGAAACCGTGAAAGCCTATGCCGGACTCACTGGCAAGGAAACCGTAGTGGATTTGTACAGCGGTACCGGTACAATCCCGATATTCTTGTCTGATAGTGCAAAAAAGGTCATCGGCATTGAGATTTCAGGGGGGGCTGTGCAGGATGCCCAAAAAAACTGCCAAAAAAACCGCATCCGAAACTGTCACTTTATATGCAAAGACATCAAGGAAGGAATCAGGGATGTGACAGACAGGCCTGATGTGATGGTTATTGACCCCCCAAGAGTAGGCATGCACAAAGATGTTATAAAGATGGTTCGCGACCTGTCTCCGGACAGAATCGTTTATCTCTCCTGTAACCCTGCCACACTTGCACGGGACCTTGCCTTGCTAAGAGAAGACTATCGGGTTGTAGAAGTCCAACCCATTGATATGTTTCCTCATACCCATCACATAGAGTCTGTAGCAAGACTCGAAAAATTTTAAGTCTGTAGCTTTTTAAAAAGGCCCGCTCCAGCTCACTCCTGTGAGCAAAACGGCCCTTTTTCGGGTGCGTAAATTGTAACGAAAATCGGGGCATAGCCCCATAAGCGCTAAGTTATTTTTGCACCGGATGGACTGTGGAAGGTTTACTGAAAAAAATGAACATCGAACATCGAACGTCCAACATCGAATGTTGAATGGGAAAAAGGGAGACCCAGAGATGGTTAAAACTCATTCAGCGTGTACCATTAATAAAAAAACCTGAACTACTAAATGATATTCTAGAGGAAACAGAAGAATTAATTAAGATTTTCGTTACGAGAATCAAAACGGCCGTTCGACAGGCTCACGGCCCTGAGCGGAGTCGAAGGGCTGAAAAGAAACAGAAATAGCCGTTGAATGTTCGGTATTGGATATTCGTTTTTCATTCGACGTTGGA
>JAUWMM010000240.1 GCA_030613145.1 Desulfobacterales bacterium
CCAAGTTATTTGACATGATTATGGTTGTGGATTCAGTTTTGGTCATTTGCATTTTGAAAATTGAAAATTTGTTTCGGATTTCGATATTCGGATTTCGAATTTGTTTTCTGCCAGAGAAAACAAGAATTTCACAACTAAGGAGCTACGCCTCATTGGAATGCTGGAGTGATGGGCTTGAAGCGGACTGCATGTTGCGCTCTACTCCAACACCCTGTCATTTTGCTGTATTTCCACCTTTCTGGGCATCAAACTTAGCATATTTCCTGCGGAATCTCTCAATACGCCCGGCTGTATCAACCAGTTTCTGTTTGCCCGTAAAAAAGGGGTGGCATTTGGAGCAAATTTCAACCCTGATATCCTTCTTGGTTGACCCTACCTCTACCACATTGCCGCATGCACAGCGAACTGAAGTTTGAAAATACTCTGGATGTATATCCTTCTTCATGTCAAGTCTCCATTGGTCGTTGAGTTCATGATTATTAACTGTTCATCAAGTCCAAAAATTCTTTATTATCCGTCGTTCCTTTCATTTTATCAAGCAAAAACTCCATACTGTCTATCGGATTCAAGGAAGCTAGCAATTTTCTCAAAATCCAGGCCCGGTTCAACACGTCCGACGCAAGCAGCAGTTCCTCTTTCCGCGTCCCTGACCGATTGATGTCGATCGCAGGAAAGATACGCTTGTCTGATAGCTTTCGGTCCAACTGCAACTCCAGGTTGCCGGTCCCCTTAAACTCTTCAAAGATTACTTCATCCATTCGACTTCCGGTGTCAACCAAAGCTGTGGCAATGATCGTAAGGCTTCCACCTTCCTCAATATTGCGAGCAGCACCAAAAAAACGCTTTGGGCGATGCAGTGCATTGGAATCGACCCCACCTGAGAGTATCTTACCACTCGGAGGCACCACCGTATTGTAAGCACGGGCAAGGCGAGTAATACTGTCTAAGAGAATGACCACATCTCGTTTATGCTCCACCAGGCGTTTGGCCTTCTCAAGCACCATTTCCGCCACCTGGACATGCCTCTGGGGAGGCTCATCAAACGTAGAACTGATCACTTCAGCATCCACCGAGCGTTCCATATCGGTCACCTCTTCCGGTCGCTCATCAATGAGCAAAACGATCAGCACAATATCTTTGTGGTTGGCATTGATGCTATTGGCAATGTCTTGCAGTAACATGGTCTTGCCTGTCCTCGGAGCTGAGACGATAAGGCCCCTCTGGCCAAACCCGATGGGTGTCAACAGGTCCATAATCCGTACACAATAGTTGTCTGGTTCCCTTTCAAGGACAATCTTTCTCTCCGGATAGAGTGGGGTTAGATTATCAAAGAGGATCTTGTCCCGTGATTTCTCGGGGTCCTCATAGTTTACCGCCTCCACCTTCAGCAGTGCAAAATACCGCTCGCTATCTTTGGGCGGCCGAATCTGTCCCGACACAGTGTCACCAGTACGGAGGTTAAAACGCCGGATCTGGGAAGGTGAAATGTAAATGTCGTCAGGGCCCGGCAAATAGCTGTAGTCAGGCGCCCTCAAAAAACCGAAGCCGTCGGGCAGTATTTCAAGTACGCCCTCACCATAAATAAGGCCGTTTTTCTCTGTCTGGGCCTGCAGAAGTGCAAAAATCAATTCCTGCTTCCGCATACCCGAGGAACCTTCGATCTTGAATTCTTTGGCCATTTTAGTCAGCTCAGCTGCTTTTTTGGCCTTTAGCTCTACTAGATTCATTTAATCATCTTCCTTTGATTCGGTTAGAAATGCTTTAAAGCGGTAGTCCTCGTGGCCTTACGAACGAGTCGGCTAAGGCCCATTACTGATTGTGCTTATATGAACGTAGGGGCTTCGCCCACAATTGGCCTGCGGCAAGGCGGGCTTAGGACATGAGCAAAAAGGTTGCGCTCTCCGAGGCGTAGGCTCTACGAGCCGGAGGCCTGACAGCTTGAAAACTTTACACTTCGTGTACATATGCATGGCATAAACTGATTGCCAAAAGAGCTATGACTTCAATATATTATAGAATTTCTGAGACACAATATTAGCACACTCTGTGGAATATTGGCTGGTTACTCTTATTGAAAATAATGGGGATAAGTGGCAGTGTCTTTCAGCTTGTGCTCTATTGCATGCAGAAGTTACTAGGTGTTTTCTCTAAGCTCTCCCAGGAAGGTTCCATTTCATATTTCTGTGTTTAATATAAAAATAATATTACACATCCCTGAATGTGTCAAGCCTTTTCAAGCACTTTCGGTTATTTTCCTGTAGATTTCCTTGACGGCAATCTCCGTCTCCTTGAGCAGTCCCTGATTTTTCACAATGTAGTCAGCATATGGTCGCTTCTTATCAGCCGCCATCTGAATGCCCAACAGGGCCTGAACCTCCGCTGAAGACGAGCCGTCACGGGCTATCAGCCGACTCTTTTGTAGATCCGAGCCGGCTTCAACCAGGACCACGACGTCAAATTGGTCTTGAATCCCGAGTTCGATGAGAAGGGGAATTTCCACTACCACAACAGCATCTTCGTGGCAAGATTTGATGGCATCAACCTTCTCCTCGAAAAGTCTGAATATCTCGGGATGGGTAAGATTCTCCAATACCTCGCGCGCTCGGCCATCTCTTATAATGATCCCTCTGAGCTTCCTTCGATCCAGGCTGCCATTGGCTCTCAATATGCCTTTGCCAAAGTGGTCTGAGATAGCCCCAAGAACAGATGAATCACTCTTGACGGCCTCACGGGCCAACTCATCCAGGCTAATAACATGGGCACCCAGTCGTCCAAAATAATCGCAGACCACTGTTTTGCCGGTGCCCGCGCCCCCGGTCACTGCAACTTTCAGCACCTTTATCTGTTTTCAGGTCTGAGCGCGCGTACGGCCGCACCCGCCTGCCACATCTCAGAGTTCTTCATTTCGTCCAGTTCTTGTCTGAGCTTTTCGCTATAATCCGGCGCAGAGTTGGCTTCCAGGACAATCCTGGTCTCTTCTCCCGAGACCACACGTCCATAAAGCTCCTCAAAAACCGGCGTGACCGCATCACGGAATCTGTGCCTCCAATCGAGTGCTCCTCTTTGGGCTGTGGTGCTGCAGTTAGCATACATCCAGTCCATCCCGTTTTCAGCCACAAGGCGAATGAGACTCTGGGTCAACTCTTCCACGGTTTCATTGAATGCCTCGCTTGGGCTGTGCCCATGTTTACGCAACACATTATACTGGGCCTCAAAGATGCCCTCCAAGCAGCCCATAAGAACCCCACGTTCTCCGGTGAGATCACTATGGACCTCTTTTTCAAAAGTAGTGGGGAAAAGGTACCCGGAGCCGATGGCTATACCAAGGGCAAGGGTTCTCTCTTTTGCCCGGCCAGTGAAATCCTGGAAAACCGCATAGCTGGCATTGATGCCGCTTCCATCCAGGAAATTCAATCGCACATTCCTTCCGGAACCCTTTGGGGCCACCAGGATCACATCAATATTTTCCTGCGGAACCACTTTGGTCTGGTCGCTATATACAATGGAAAACCCGTGGGAAAAATAAAGGGCATCTCCCTCCTTCAGGCACTGCTTGATCTTTGGCCATGCTTTCTTCTGGCCAGCATCAGATATGAGATACTGGATGACGGTGGCCCGCTCTGCCGCCTCTTCCAGTGAAAAGAGCGTCTCGCCCGGCACAAAACCGTCTTGGACCGCCTTTTCCCAACTCTGGCCCCCTTTTCGCTGGCCTACAATCACAGGAATTCCATTGTCCCTCATGTTCAATGCCTGTGCAGGACCCTGTACCCCATATCCAAGTACGGCCACCGTTTCATCAGTCAATACCTCTTTGGCCTTGTCCAGAGGAAATTCTTCCAGGGTAACCACTTCTTCCAAGACACCACCAAAATCGATCTCTGCCATAGCTGTTCTCCTTTTCCGTAATTGGCCTGCCTTGCCCGCCCTAGTGCTGGTGCTTACTGTAGGAATAAAGCCGGCAAATCAGGCCCGCCCTGGCACAACGTGCTTATACTGATCCACTAAAGCCTAACCCGGACAAACCGGAACCAAA
>JAUWMM010000310.1 GCA_030613145.1 Desulfobacterales bacterium
AGCGCAGGTCGTGTCCATGCAAGGTCTTTTCTGAAAAAGATGTCCGGCCAGAAAGCCACCCTCTGTGTAATCCGGGCGGCTAACATGGCACTGTCCGCAGCTTGCATGACAGGCGCTGCAATGCTTTTCTTTGGCCCGGTAAACCTTCTCCAGTACTCCTTTATCCTTTTTGTTGGCGCGGATCTTAATAACCTTTTCAAAGGGGGCCAACGTATAGTGGAGGCTGTTTTTTGCTGTAGACACGATGTCTGCGTGGCATTCGCCGCAGGCGTCGTCCGCGTCAGGGAAGGTAGGGTCTCTCACGATTCCCTTGTGGGCGGTCTGCCAGTTGGGGTCTTTGGGATCGCCCCTATGACACGCCTCACATGCGATTTCCCCATGCTTGGTCTTTAAAAAGGTAGGGTTGACATAAATTTTTTCGTAAGACTCCAACGGAGCCAGTTGTTCAGCTCAACCATCACCAAGCGTCTCAGCTGGAGACGTCTCAGCCGATTTATCAAGCTTTGGTCTGACCTGTTCGATCTCCCAACTCAGGTGGATCAATCTTTTCATGTCGGTATGACAGACAACACATTCACTCTTGGCTTCGGCAATCTCGGCCTTCGCATACACGATAGTGAGACCAAGCAAGGCCGAAACAGCAAAGAAAGCCATTAAACCGGCTCTGTAGCTTTTCTTCTGCAAGAGGGGCTTCATGGAGCTGAGGCTATTTTAGGCAGGCAAGGATGTCAAGGCAAAGAAAGCGAGCATAAAACATGTTTGAATGGCTCAAGAGACATATGGATAAGATCACCAGCCCAACCCTTGATTGGGTACAGGTTGAAGTAACAACCAGTTGTAATGGGTCCTGTATCTATTGTCCCCGCACCTTGATGAGCAAACGTTGGGCAAACAGGCACATGCCCATAGAGCTGTTTGATGAATTGGCCCCCTTTCTCAGACATACGGACCTGGTTTACTTACAAGGGTGGGGAGAGCCGCTTCTTCAAAACGATTTGTTTGAGATGGTCAGAATTTGCAAGGACCGAGGGAAACGCGTCGGTTTTACCACAAACGGCATGCTTCTTACTGAGGATACAATTCGAACATTAGTTGACTTGCAGTTGGACATCATAGGAATCAGTCTTGCCGGCACTACCGCAAAAACCCACAACCGGATCCGCAAAGGGACCGATCTTAATAAGATTATTGCCCACCTTGAACGACTGTGCGAGATCAAGGCTGAAAAGAAAACCGAGATCCCAGCAGTGCACCTTGCCTATCTCATGCTCAAGTCCAATTTTCATGAAATCAAAGAGATTCTCCCACTTGGAAGACGAGTAGGCGCAACAGAGATAATAGCCAGCAACCTGGCCCTGATCGTTGATCCGAAACTTTCCCCGGAAGCGGTCTTCAACGATACAGTGCGCATGGACTATTATCGCAACACACTGGATGAGATCAGACACAAGGCAACTCGTGAGAACATCGTTTTTGACTATCACGGCCCCGGCCTTGACGATGCCTCTCTGCGCTGCCGTGAAAATGTGCACCGTGCCTGCGTGATCAATGTTGAAGGCGAAGTCGTCCCATGCGTTCTGACTAATCCGGTTCTCCCTTCCTATTACATTTTCAAAGATCAATCCCTTCCGGTAAGAGCCATGTCCTTTGGCAACATACGGAACGAAACCTTAACCCAGATCTGGAACAAGAAGGAATACTCCAAATTCAGAGATCTCTTTGATCCTGAGACAGCGAGAAAACCTGAACAAATTCGGTCGGACATGCCACAATGCTGCGTAAGATGCTACAAAAGGTTTGGGGCATAGGGTACTTAAAGATAAGATGTAGATTTGGAGATACGGACGCCTTCCTATCTTACATCACCGTCTGACCTGCTACGAAGCGAAAGCTAAAATCCAGCATAATGTACGATAAGGAATAACAAAAAAAATATAAAGCCGGCAGCTTCTGCTATGACAACAAGGAGGGCTATCCTCCTGCCGGCAGGGCTCATCTTGAGCCACACTTTGTCCATGAAAAACTTCCAGAGTTTACTTGCTGACGTATTCTTATTTTGCAGCATAAGGTACCAGGCCACACTCTTAAGCCAGGAAGTGAGCTCTCGACGCTCTGTTTCAGATGGTTCGTTTTCTATAACCTCCTCTTGCTGAAGGAGAGATCTGTCCCCTTTGTCCATGAAATGTATTGTGATATGTTTTGGTTTTTTAGCATTCAAGCGAACGGACAAAACATCCTCATCTATAAACTCCTCAACAATACCGTCATAGTTTACTGCCTCTTCATTACAATCATATCTCACCTTAAGGGCAAACCGATGCCCCTTTTTGATATGATGAACTCCTTCAACGGACAAGACCTGCCATTCCGGGTTCAGCCTAAACCACTTCTCAAGTCCGTAAAAAAAGGGAAATACTTTTGACTGTGGAAGCGGTATTTCTATACTAGCAGATAAGTTCATGTTTTGACTGTCTATCTGACAAAGAGAACAGGCTTCTTGGCCTTCTTGAAAACTTTTTCGGGCAGATTGTACGATCCAAAACGCGACCGCCAGTCGCCGAGCAACCTCGAACCCATAACAACCAGGTCGTAGCCACCCTCTTCCATTTCCTGTAAAATCTCTTCTTCAGGACTGCCGTAGCGCATTTTCGCGACGACTTGAACTTCTTGATTGCGCGCCTTCTGCTGAAATTTCTTTAATGCCGTATTACCCTCGTCACGTAATGTTTTATCGATGTAATCCCTGTATTCATCTCTACCCACAGCATACAACTCATTGGCAAACTTCTTTAAAAGCGGGTTTACAACATAAACAGCACATATGAGTGCACGTGCACCTTTTGCTATACCAATAGCAAAGTCTTCGGCCTTATCTGTTTGTTCCTCGCCATCCGTACAGAGCAGTATCTTCCGTATCTCCATTATCGCCCGTTGACA
>JAUWMM010000169.1 GCA_030613145.1 Desulfobacterales bacterium
GGCCCCGGGCATGATCATTGTCTTTTTGCCAAATATCTTGCAGCCCGGATAAATAACCACTCCATCGCCTGCGATGTGATCTAATTGGACCTCCTCTGCAATCAGCACATTCCGGGGATTGGGTATCGTGCCCCCTTTTCGAAGAAGCCGCTCTACTCTGTCCTTGTATTTAGAATTCATCAATGCTGTCCTTTAATTAACTGCCGGATACTTGATACTGGACACTGGATATTCCCATTAAAACCCAACCTAGAGGCATCTTATTATTAAAGATTGACCCGTTCCGTTGTCAAGCGGTTTTATTCCTTAGCCTTGACACCCCTTGCCTTGTTCTGGTACCCAGAACTTAGCCCGCTTCGGACGGGCCTGATGGAGGTACAAGGTTTTGGGAAAGACTATAAGTAATAGGCTGGCAAGACTTAGAACCCGCCTCAAAGACCAGGCTTTTGATACCTTCTTGGTATTACAGGGCGAGAACCGTCGATATTTGAGCGGCTTCACTGCCGAGGATAGCCAGTGCAATGAGTCTGCCGGAGCCCTGCTTATCACGCCTGAGCGACAGATCCTGGCAACCGACTCTCGATATGAAACCCAAGCACGGATCGAAGCACAAAAATTTGAGATCTATCGCTACAAAGAGGGCCTGGCCTCATGGTTGCCAGAAATTTTGGGTATGCTTCAAACCAAGGGCCTCGGCTTTGAAAGTGCCCGGGTATCATACCTGCAGTTCCAAAAATTTCAAGAGCACTTAATAAAAGACGCCACAAATGTATCTCTGGTCCCCACTGAGAACTTGGTCGAAGAACTACGTATGACAAAAGAGCCCCAAGAGATAGAGGCCATAAAGGAATCGCTTGTTATTTCCGAATCAGTATTTGAATCAATTCTTAATACCCTTTGTGTTGGAATTACTGAAAAAGAGCTTGCCTGGACTATTGAAAAGGGCCTGCGGCAAAGCGGAGCAGAATCTGTAGCCTTTCCTCCCATAGTTGCCTCCGGTCCCAACGCTGCCCTGCCCCATGCCATCCCTACGGATCGACCTATTGGTCGGGGGGAACCCATCCTTTTCGATTGGGGTGCACGGCTGAACGGCTACTGTTCGGATATTTCCCGCACCATTGTGCTTGGCTCACCCGACGACACTTTTAAGAAGGTCTATCAAGTCGTCCAAGACGCCCAATCCATGGCGATAGAAGCGATGAAGCCCGGGGTGGACACACAGACCATTGACAAGATTGCGCGAGACTTTATTGCAGCCAAGGGGTTCGGCGATTACTTTGGCCATGGACTTGGACACGGCGTTGGATTGGCGACCCACGAAAAACCCAATCTGAGTCCTGTCCGGCCGATGAATCTGGAAGTTGGTATGGTCACCACAGTTGAACCAGGCATTTACCTGCCTGGATGGGGCGGAGTGCGGCTGGAAAATATGGTCGTTGTGAAAGAAGATGGGGCGGACGTGTTAAACAGGCTTTCGTTGGACCGTTGGACCGTTTAGCCCGTGCTTTAAGCTCAACGATAAAAGATTGAAGCTTAAAGCTGAAACGTTCTTGCTTTCACCTTTGAGCTTTCAGCTTTCAGCTCACTAAACACTGACCAACAATCATGAATTCTCTGGATCAGATGGCAGATCAGTTCATTAACTACTTGATAGTGGAAAAAGGCCTTTCCAGTAATACTGTTGCCGCCTACAGCAAAGATATTATCTTGTACCTGGAGTCCTTGAACGCAAACGGTATTTCCGATATTGCCGATGCCGATATGGGCCTTGTTATAAAACACCTGATTGATTTAAGAGATGCAGGGCTTGGACCTAGGAGCAGAGCAAGACATCTGGTGACCATAAGAGGATTTTATAAGTTCTTAGTAAGGGAAAAAATACTGGAGACCAACCCTGCCCAGATGGTGGACCTGCCAAAAGTAGGCCGGAAACTACCCAATGTTTTAGGGGTAGACGAAGTGGTAAGGCTTCTGGAGGCACCTGATGCTTCTAAACCTCTGGGGGTCAGAGATGCAGCTATGCTGGAACTTCTGTATGCAGCGGGACTCAGGGTGTCAGAGCTAATCAAAGTGGGAATTGCAAATATTAATCTGGAGGCCTGTTTTGTCCGGGTTCTCGGCAAGGGTTCCAAGGAGCGTGTAGTGCCCATTGGGCAGGTGGCCATGAAAAAGATCGACGTCTACCTTGCATCAGGACGTCCAGTCCTATTAAAGGGGCGGCCAAGCCCGTATCTCTTTGTAACACGTTCAGCAACGCCCATGACACGCCAGGGGTTCTGGAAGCTTCTGAAACTATACGCTCAAAAGGCCGGGCTTACGTACAAAATCACCCCGCACGCCCTTAGACATTCTTTTGCCACTCACCTTTTGCAACGGGGGGCAGATCTCAGGTCGGTTCAGGTGATGTTGGGCCATGTGGATATTAGTACCACCCAAATATATACCCATGTTGCCCAGGAGAGGCTAAAAGCGGTTCACACCCAGTATCATCCCAGGGGATAGCATTTCTGATTTTGGATTGCGGATTGAAAAGCCAAAATCCAGCCCGGATTCAATCATCCCAACATTGTTAATTGCACCCCCGACTTGTCCTGATATTGACAATCACCACACACTCTGATAGTGAGATCTAACATTTTCAAGGAGCCATATATGTCCAATATAGTGGTAATAGGTACCCAGTGGGGAGACGAAGGCAAGGGAAAGGTTGTAGACGTTTTAGCAGAGACGGCCCGTTTTATTGTCCGCTTTCAGGGGGGTAACAACGCCGGCCACACTATGGTGGTAGATGGGGAGCCATTTATCAGCCATCTTATCCCGTCCGGGATACTTCGCCCTAACAAGGTCTGCTTGATTGGAAACGGTGTGGTGGTGGACCCGGGGGTGCTCATTGAAGAAATCCGGCATTTACGAGACCGTGGCATTTCCTTGGATCCTGACAATTTCTTGATCAGCGAAAATGCCCACTTAATCATGCCCTATCACAAGCTCATAGATCACGGCAGGGAACGGCTGAAGGGAGACAAGAAAATAGGCACAACAGGGCGGGGGATAGGCCCTTGTTATGAAGATAAAGTCACACGACGCGGGATTCGTTTTTGTGATCTGATTAATCCTGAAATATTTCAGCAGAAATTATCTTCTATCTTAGGCGAAAAGAATCTTTACTTAAAGGATTTCCTTAAGTCTGAAACCGTGGATAAAGCAGCGATTCTTGAGGAATATCTCCCTTATGCAAACGCACTTAGACCACATGTTGCCAATGTCTCTGTTCTAATCAGCCAGGCCGTCAAGGCCGGAGACCATGTCCTATTTGAAGGGGCCCAGGGCACGCACCTTGATATTGACCACGGGACCTACCCCTATGTAACCTCATCCAACACAGTAGCAGGGAATGCATGCTGTGGCGCTGGGATAGGTCCTACACAGATCCATGGCGTCATCGGAATGGTGAAGGCTTATACCACTCGGGTAGGCAGAGGCCCTCTCCCCACTGAGCTCCATGATGAAATCGGGGACAGGATTCAGCAAAAAGGGGCTGAGTTTGGCGCAACTACCGGAAGGCGCAGGCGATGCGGTTGGCTGGACATGGTGGTCGTTCGTAATTCTGCACGCATAAACAGTCTCACCGGACTTGCCATAACCAAGCTCGATGTGCTGAGCGGCATTGAGAACCTTATGATCTGCACAGCCTATCGATATAAGCAGGATCGACTCACAGAGTTTCCCTCGGCCTTGGGGGTGCTCGAAGAGTGTGAGCCGATTTACGAGGAGCTACCAGGTTGGTCTGAGGATATTACTGCAATTCAAGACGTCGATGACCTGCCGGAAAACGCTAGAACCTATGTGAAGCGTATAGAAGAACTCGTGGAAACCCCTGTTCAGATTATCTCGGTCGGCCCCGGTCGCAATCAAACCATTGTGCTTCAAAATCCTTTTGGCAGTATATGATTTTTGCCTCATACGCACTTTGTTTATCTGAGTCTGCGGTTAAACATAAGATTTCAAGAGTGCCTTGACAGCTTGAAGCAACTGCCGTCATAGAGTTGGGGTCGGGACGTGGCTCAGCCTTGTAGAGCACAGCGTTCGGGACGCTGGGGTCGGAGGTTCAAATCCTCTCGTCCCGACCAAATAAACAATAGGTTATCCCCTCCTCAATGCCGCACGGATTAATACGTCGGCTACAACTCGACGGTCGTGCTGTCTACATCATCTTTAGGTGTCGTGGTACACCTGCCATCAAAAACCACCCCTACATCAATAATTACCACGGGGGCACTTAGGTCACCAAACACGCGGGCCGGTGGATGCAACTCAATGCGGTTTGTGGCTTTTATATTGCCTCTTACCTCCCCACTCACAGTAGCGGTGTTGACAAAAATATCGGCATGAATGACCGCTTTTTCCCCTACTATCACCACTCCATCCTTGCCTTCTATGATCCCCATAAGACGCCCATCCAGTCGCACAGTTCCCTCAAATAAGAGTTTCCCCTCTATGGTGGTTTGCGGCCCTAGAAGCGTCTGTATCCCCTTTTCCGGCTTTTTCATTTCAGCCCTCCCCTTCTTCGCTCTCAACTCATCAGGCGTGATGTATTCCCCATATCACAAAACCCCACCTCTTTCACCAGAAACAGGGTTATACATGACATCTTTCAAATCCTGCGGTTCTCTCTATTTTTCAGATTTTCCAGCGGTGCATTTTAGTTCTTCCAGAGCATGGCTAATACTATCCCCAATATAAGCCATACCGGCACTGATATGATCAGAGCCAAGGTCAGCCCCCTGAAAACACCCAACTGCTTAAATAGCTTGCGCCGCTCTAAGGCCCGATCAATAATTACCTCCAGCTCATCCATCTTAATCGGCTTGGGAATAAAGTCATAGGCACCGTTCTTGATGGCCTTAACTGCCGATTCAATGGTTCCATAACCGCTGATGACCATGACCACGGCGTGGGTGTCCCGCGCCTTCACCGCATCCAAAAGCGCCATGCCGTCCATGTCCGGCATCTTAAGATCAGTGATAACAAGTTGGAAGGCCCCACTTTCAAACCTATTCAGACCTTCCCGGCCACCATAGGCGGCTTCCGCCAAATAGCCCAAATCAGACAAGGACTCTACCAGTCCATCGGCCAACTCCTTATCATCATCTACCACCAGTATTCTTACATCTTGTTTATCAATAATCATGACATACTCTCCTTTTTACCGAAAGCAGCCTTGAGCGCCTGCCCTGCCCGCCTCGCCTGCCCCGTAGCTCCGGCAGATGGTACTAGGGCCTGCCCTGT
>JAUWMM010000018.1 GCA_030613145.1 Desulfobacterales bacterium
CCCCTCTTCAAGAAAATCCCTTTGAAAACGGACAATACTTTCAACGACTTTGTAAATGGTCCTCTGGCGTTGGTGAATGCTGCGAATCAGCCACACCGCTGACCGGAGTTTATTCTTGATGTACTCCCTTGTATGGCCGGCAAATTCCCCCCCTTTATTACTTAGAGCTTCCTTGTAAAAAGAGCTTATGCGAAGCTTGGGCATGCCGTCCTCGTTTAGGACGATAACAAAATCATCTCCCACCTTGTACACAAAGACATCCGGGCTGATGTATTGGGGTTCTTCCTCGCTGAACTGTCGGCCGGGTTTCGGCTCCAGCCTGGTGATTATCTCAACAGCTGAAATGACATCACCAAGGCCAATACCCAGGGCACGGCAAATCGCCTTGTAGTTCTTGTTCTCCAGGTGCTTCAGGTGATTCTGGATAATCTGAACTATGATGGAATCTTGCAATCCAAGCTGCTTGAGCTGAATCAACAGACACTCGCTAAGATCTCGAGCACACACGCCTGAGGGATCAAAGGACTGCATCTTGCTCAGGACGATTTCCACCTCTGAGATGTCAACCTCGGCCAAGGTTGCAATCTCATCTACAGTAGCCTGAAGATATCCATCCTTGTTTAGGTTGCCGATGATCGCACTGCCAATCCTTTCCTCTTTCCTGCTTGGACCGGCAAGCAGAAGTTGCCACATGAGGTGTTCATTCAGGGACTCTCGTTGGGCCACAAAATTCTCATATTCCGGGGTTTCACGTTTTTCGGCTTCGAAATGGGTGGACCCGGGGGCATTGTATTCCCCCAAATAGTTAGACCAGTCAATATCTTCTCGTGCCTTTTCCTCCTCGGCTACCGACTCTGACGGTGGCGGCTCTGGAACGTCAGTTATCGGCTCACCACCAGCATTACCCTCGGCAGACACTTCCTCCGGCGCATCCTCAAGGACCGGATTGTCCTCCATTTCCTCCTTTATTACATCCAACAGTTCGAGCCGACACAATTGCAGAAGCTTGATGGCCTGCTGAAGCTGTGGCGTCATAACCAGCTGCTGGGTGAGACGAAGTTGTTGTCTAAGTTCCAAAACCATTAAAGTCTAAAGCCCTCCCCCAAATAGACCTCTCGTGCCACGCTGCTTGCAGCAATCGCCTCCGGAGGTCCTGATTCAATCAACACTCCTTCGTTCAAAATGTACGCCCGGTCACAAACCCCAAGGGTCTCCCGCACATTGTGGTCTGATACGACCACCCCAATCCCTCGCTCCTTAAGATGTCCTATGACCTTTTGTATGTCAATTATGGCAATTGGGTCAATCCCGGCAAAGGGCTCGTCAAGGAGAATAAATGAAGGCTTGGTTACAAGGGCCCGCGTGATCTCTACACGACGTCGTTCCCCGCCCGATAAGTTATAAGCCTTACGATCTGCCAAATGCCCAATATTCAATTCTTCAAGGAGTTCCCTGAGGCTTCCGTGCCGCTCAGATAGGGTAAGAGGAAGGGTTTCCAAAATCGCCAAGATGTTGTCTTCCACAGTCAATTTTCTAAAAATTGAAGCCTCCTGCGGAAGATATCCGATCCCCTTACGCGCCCTAGCATACATGGGGCATGAAGTAATCTCCTCCCCATCCAGGAAGACCTTCCCGCTGTCAGGCCGAATGAGTCCAACGATCATGTAAAATGTTGTAGTCTTTCCAGCCCCATTGGGGCCAAGCAGTCCAACAACACTCCCACTTTCTACCTCAAAAGTGACCGAGTCAACCACACGCTTGCGTTTGTAAATTTTGACCAAATCCTTAGCCAGTAACATAGCCATTACTTCGTCAAGCCTTCCCCTTTTTTTACAGAAAGGGTTGCCTCTACTTGGTCTTCGCCGGCCCCCTCAACAAGAGTTCGATTTTCAGCTTGAAACAGCGTGATCTTTTTTCCCCGTATCATGTTCTTTCCAGACCATACCCTTGGGTCGCCTCCGCTGAGTACCAATACCTTTTGGTCAGCCAAATAAACCCCTTTGTCCGCCATTGCCGTCTTGGTATTATTGTCAAAAACAATCTTGACATTTCCTTGGGCGATGATCTTCTCAATCGTGCCCGACGCCATTGATGTATCCCCACCAGACTTATGGAAAACCTTTATGCGATCAGCAGTTATAACAACGTCATCCTGTGTTGCCGTGACGTTTCCTATAAACTCCACCCACCCCGTCTTATGGCCCGACTCCAGCCTGTCAGAGGTAATGCGTATGGCCGTTTCAGCCTCCTCATGTTTCTCGCCCCCGGCCACCTGGGACTCGGCCAAAACAAGAGCAGCCGGATATCCGAGACACATCAAAAGTATCATCAACAAAGCCGATTTCGTGTAGTCCAGCCTTTTCATAGTGTTTGTTGTGTTCTAACTCAAATAAACCCAATAAACCATCACAAGGTGCAGTTTTCAAAGACAGCCTTCACTCTGCCCCGCACCATAACTTGTTCCGTTTGAAGGTTAAAGGTCATGCTGTCGCCTGTGACCTCTATACCGTTTCCTTTTATTACAATCGGTGTCTTCGTGGAAATAGTATGGGACTTGTGTTCGTAAAGTAACTTGTCAGCATTAAACTCGTATCCACCGTTTCGTACAACTACATCCCCCCAGACTTCCATATCCTTGGAATCGGTCATAAGAACTCCGTCACGACCGTTAAGATGTAAGGTCTTGCCGTCATTGAGAAAAAAAGTGACAGAAATATCTTTGAACAAGGTCTTATTATCTGCCTTTTGAAACTGTGCCGTCTCAGCATCAAGCGTCCATTCCTTAACTCCGTCCCGAGTTGCGACGTGGTGAATATGATTTAGGCTCACATCTGTGTTTTTTGGCAGGACCGAAAGCAAGGCCCTGGGCTCCTCTCTGAGATGATGATAACTAACAAACCCGATCCCGGCAACCATAACACCTATCAAACAATAAAGAACTATCTTGACCTTCAACATCTATAAACCTTAACCCCTAACCCGGATAAACCGGAAATACGAAGCACGAAATCCTAAATCCCTGGCCCAGACCTGGTTTACAGGCACAACAGCTTCTTGTGGGTACGTCGCGCCAGGGCAGGCCGAAACAAATCCGTACTGTCTTCAAGGCGTAAGCCGCAAATCCGAATGTTCAAATGTTCAAAACAATGTGAGAGGAGTCTTGTTTTGGTCATTTGAATGATGTAACCCATCACTCTGGTACTCCATTGCTCAAATACTCCAACTAGGGCAAAACCCCATAAGACATGCGCAAGCCTTAAGTATCGATAGATAACAGGGCGTTGCGTATTGCCTTCAGCTGCTCCAGAAGCGGTCTTACGCTATGCAAGGGCAGGGAGTTGGGACCATCACAAAGGGCACATTCCGGATCTTTATGAACCTCAAGGAAGATTCCGTCCACGCCTGCTGCAACAGCGGCGCGGGCAACAGAGGGGACAAATTCCCTTTGCCCGCCTGAAGTCTTTCCTGCACCTCCTGGAAGCTGGACGCTATGGGTGGCATCAAATATCACTGGCCACCCCATATCCCGCATTATAGCCAGGCCCCGAAGGTCAACCACCAAATTGTTATAACCGAAGGTAGTACCCCGTTCGGTCACCAGGACCTGACGATTACCCGTGGAAACCACCTTTTCTATAACATGCCCTACATCCCATGGCGCCAAAAACTGTCCTTTCTTGATGTTGACAGGTTTTCCGGCTTCAGATATTGCCAGAATAAAATCGGTTTGCCGACACAAGAAGGCCGGAACCTGTATTATGTCCAAGATTTGAGCAGCAGGGGCTATCTCATGAAATCGATGTACATCAGAAATAACCCGCACGCCAAGCTTGCCCTTGATAGAAGAAATGATCTCCAATCCTTTGGACATGCCCGGGCCTCGGTATGAACCGAGTGAGGTCCGATTAGCCTTGTCATAAGAGGTTTTGAATATGAAAGGGATTTGAAGCTCATCGGTTAGATCTTTCAGAAAAGCCGCGGTCTCAATGGTGGCATCAAAGGTCTCGATCACACACGGTCCTGCAATCAATACCAAAGGATTTCCCTTCCCAATAGCGATTTCTCCCACACTTACGATGTGTCTCATTCAAAGTGTCTTAGAATTAATCCGTCGTTAGTATAGCAAGGGTTATTCCTTACGGGCTGAAAACCTGCACTTGTTTTCCAAAATTCAACTATACTTTGATAGTTACAAAAAAAATTTTAGCTTACGTTCCCCAAAATGTCAACAATCAGCGTAAAAAAACAACCTTGATTCTTCACTGACGAACTGTTAAGGTGCGCTCCAATTTGACCGGATTGCTTGCCGCTACGCTAAACACTGTCGGAAACCCTTCACATTGTATGAGGGCGTTAGCCCGAGTTTTAAACATTAGTAGCCGTACATATTTAGTGCGCTCAAAATGCTCACAGAAAGAGCAAAACCGACTTTTTGCGACACCATCAATACTGAACACTACTGAAAGTCTATGGCCAAGAACAAGTTTGGGCTCGCAAAACCTCTATATATTCTAATTGCACTTCTTTTGTGCGGGTCGGCAGTTTTTTTCATCCTGAGGCTTGAAGGAGAAACGCCTCTATTTCAACTGGAAAACCCCATCCATACCATAGGCTCATCTTACACCCTGAAAGGGTGGGCCTCTGACCAGAAAAGTGGGCTCAGGAGGGTATGGATAACAATTTTTCAAGGGGGAAAGGAAAAGATTATCTTTGATCAGACTTTTCCTCCCGGGGGCTTTTTCGGAGGGGATGCAGTACAAAAACAACTGGTCTCCGTTGAGATCAATGTCGATGCAATTGGTCTTTCCGATGGAGAGGCGCTTCTCAGAACCGCTGTGTGGGACCATTCTTATCGAGGCTGGGGGGCTGGAAATCAGGGTTATGCTGAACACAAGATACTGATCGATACCCGGCCGGCCACCATCGACGTCCTTACCCGTAGCCACAATCTCAATCAAGGGGGCGCAGGATTAGCAATATACCGAGTCTCAGAACCCGGAACCGTAAATGGCGTCCAGGTAGCCGACAATTTTTTCCCGGGCTATGCCGGTTTTTTTAGTGATCCCAACATATGCATCGCCTTCTTTGCGGTTTCCCATAAACAAGCACCGAAGTCACAACTCTATGTGAGTGCTACAGATCCTGCCGGCAATGTCTGCCGGACCGGTCTTGCGTATTATATCAATTCAAAAAACTTCAAACAGGACAATATCATAATCTCAGATGCCTTTCTCAGGCGGAATATTCCTCAATTTGAGCATGCCTTGAATATGGAAAATTCCTCTGCATCGCTCATCGACAAATTCATAGTGGTAAACCGAGATTTACGCCGGGCCAGTAACATAACACTTGAAAACGCCTGCAAAAAGAGCGAGCCCAAGAAATACTGGGAGGGGCCGTTTCTAAGGCTTCCGCACTCTGCCCGAAGAGCTGGATTTGCCGCCCATCGCAAATACCGGTACAAAGGCAAAACTATAGATAAGCAAGTCCATCTTGGAATAGATCTGGCCGCCACAGCTCACTCACCAGTGCCTGCTGCCAATAACGGACGTGTCGCACTTGCCGAATACGTGAATATTTACGGTAAAACCGTCCTCCTGGATCATGGTTTCGGCCTTTTCAGCATGTACGGACATCTCAGCCGAATCGAGGTTGCAAGAAATCAGGTGGTCTCCAAAGGAGATGTAATCGGTTTTACAGGGTCTACAGGGTTGGCCGGAGGCGATCATCTTCATTATGCAATGATAGTTGGCCATACCTTTGTTAATCCGATAGAATGGTGGGACCCAAATTGGATAAAACACAATGTGACGGATAAGCTCAATGAAATCAAGCGGGCTAAAGTCTATTAAAATTATGGGATTGAGGGATTCAGGAATTGAGGGATTTGGGGGTTGAGGGAAGGATTATCCAGTATCAAGAATCCAGGAACCAGCATCAAATCTTTTTTTGGTTCCGGCTTGTCCGGGTTAGGCTGTTTTACTGGGGAATACGCAATGAAAAAATATAAGGTCCAAAAGACTTACCAGGAGATCAACGAAAAAATCAGGAATGGCAAGGTCGTTGTAGTCACGGCTGAGGAAATAATTGACATCCTTAAAGAAAACGGCCCGGTCGATACGGCCCGCGAAGTAGACGTGGTTACCACAGGAACCTTTTCGCCCATGTGCTCATCAGGGGCCTTTATCAATTTCGGCCACTCCGTACCCGGGATTAAAGCCTCAGGGGTCCGGCTCAACAATGTTCCGGCATACGCCGGCCTGGCTGCTGTGGATTGCTATATCGGGGCCACCGAGCCGTGTGAGGAAGACCCCCTGAACAAGGTGCACCCTGGAGAATTCAAGTATGGTGGCGGCCATGTTATTCATGACCTTGTTGCAGGCGATAAGGTTCACCTCAAGGCGACCGCCTACGGAACCGATTGTTATCCCAATCGAGCCATTGAAAAGGATATTACCCTGAAGACCCTTCCACAGGCCACGCTGTGTAACCCAAGGAATGGGTATCAAAACTATAACTGTGCAATAAACCTTAGTAACAAGACCATTTACACCTATATGGGCACGCTTCGCCCAAATGCAGGAAATGCAAACTATTGCTCCGCCGGACAGCTGAGTCCGCTGATGAACGACCCGTATTACATGACCATCGGCATAGGCACAAAGATCTTCCTTGGCGGGGGCCAGGGGTTTGTCAGTTGGCACGGCACCCAGCACAAAGCCAGGGTCAAAAGAACTAAAAAAGGGGTTCCTGTTACCCCGGCCGGCACCCTTTGGGTCATGGGAGATATGAAGAAGATGAGGCCAAAATGGATTGTCGGCGTTAGTATGCAAGGCTACGGCTGCTCTTTGGCAGTAGGCTTGGGTTTGCCTATCCCGATCTTGAATGAAGAGATTGCGGAATTTACCGGCATTTCAGACGCAGAGATATTTACCCGGATTGTGGACTATGGAAGTGACTATCCACGTGGAATATCAAAGAGTTATGGTACTATCAGCTATAGCGAACTTAAAAGTGGATCCATCCGATTCAGGGGCCAAGACGTGCCGACTGTACCCCTTTCGAGTGTAGTTCGGGCAAGGGAGATAGCACAGACCTTGAAAAAATGGATAAAGAAAGGAAAGTTTACCCTGGGAGAACCGCAGCAGTTACTCCCCTCGGCGTAGCAGAAAAAATGGAAAAAATCTTACAAGAAAACAGCTCATCCGAGAGTGCTGTCCTGACAAAAAAGAACATCTTTCGTGAATACGGAGAGGCAATTCTTATCGCCGTTATCCTTGCCCTTTTTATCCGCACCTTTGTGGTACAGGCATTCAAAATCCCTTCCGGTTCCATGAAACCGACCCTTTTGGTCGGAGATCATATTCTGGTAAACAAGTTCATATACGGTATAAAGATTCCATTTTCAGACATCACCCTTATCCCATTCAAGAAGCCCAAGCGAGGGGATATCGTGGTATTCAAGTTCCCCGAAGACCCCAAGAAAGACTTTATAAAACGGGTCATTGCCGTAGAAGGCGAAAAGATCCAAATCCGTAACAAAAAGGTTTACATCGATGACAAGCCAATAGACAACCCCTATGGGACCTTTCTGGATCCTCACTCTATCCCGGGCGGGGCTCAACCGCGCGATAACTTGGGTCCTGTCACCGTACCACCCGATTCATTCTTTGTCATGGGGGACAACCGTGATCACAGCTACGACAGCCGATTTTGGGGGTGCGTTAAGCTGTCTGAGCTCAAAGGAAAAGCCTTTATTATGTATTGGTCATGGGACAAGGTGAATTCAGGTGTTAGGTGGCGGAGATTGGGACAACTTGTATATTAACCTGATACACCCATGAGGCTTGCAAAAAAAGACATTCTCGATATGGAAAGTCTTTCCGTCGGGGAGATTCAGTACATACTGGACACCGCGGAAACCTTGAAAGAGATATCTACCCGCCCTATCAAGAAAGTGCCGACACTTCGCGGCAAAACCGTTATCCATTTCTTCTATGAGCCGAGCACAAGAACCAAGACTTCCTTTGAAATTGCAGCAAAAAGGTTAAGTGCCGATACAGTCAGTATCTCCGCCTCCACGAGCAGCATCGTTAAGGGCGAAACCCTTGTTGACACCGCCAAGAACCTTGAAGCCATGAACCCGGATGCCATTATTATCCGCCACCGTGCCGCCGGGGCACCCCACATACTGGCTCGGTTATCACGTGCCTCCGTTATCAATGCCGGTGACGGTATGCACGCCCACCCAACGCAGGCGCTTCTGGACATGATGACTGTCAGGGAAAAAAGGGGTAGACTTGCCGGACTCAGGATTGCCATAATTGGTGATGTTGCCCATAGCCGTGTGGCCCGCTCCAATATAGTCGGATTCATCAAGATGGGAGCAAAGGTCGTGCTGGCCGGGCCGGCCACCATGATGCCGATAGGGGTAGAGACTTTAGGGGCACGTGTCACGTATCATGTTCAGGAGGCGATAAAGGACGCCGATGTTGTCATGGTACTCCGTATACAGAAAGAGCGACAGCAGGCGTTTGTATTTCCATCTGAGCGGGAATACGCGCAATGTTACGGATTGACCCAGGAAAAACTGGCCGGAGCAAAGGAAAACGTACTGATCATGCATCCCGGACCGATTAACAGAGGCATTGAAATATCACCTGAGGTCGCTGAAGGTCCTTACTCGGTTATCTTGGAACAGGTTGCCAACGGTGTGGCCATTCGAATGGCGCTCCTTTTTCTTCTTCTGGGAGGCCCACGTTAATCGGGTTTATTGAGTTCGTTGAGTTTATTGGGTTTGTTGAGTTAAATGAACTAGAACACAACAAACCGTGTAAACACAACAAACCCGACAAGCTGTATTAGGTTATGGAAAATTCGAGATACTTGATTAAAGGCGGATGTGTCATTGACCCAGAGACAGGTATTGACGGCTTGTTCGACATCGTCATTGAGGATGGAAAAATAGCTTCGATCGAAAATCCGCAATCCGCAATCCGCAATCCGCAATCAGAACTCATAGACGCCTCCGGCAAGGTTGTGACACCAGGCCTTATTGATATGCATGTCCATTTGCGTGAACCCGGCCACGAATACAAAGAAACCATAGAAACGGGCTGTCTGGCAGCAGCCCACGGGGGATTTACAACCGTATGCTGCATGCCTAATACAGACCCGGTTAACGACAATCAGTCAGTCACAGATTATATCCTTAAGAAAGCAAGAACGGCTGAGTCCGTCCGTGTCTACCCTGTTGGCGCTATAAGCCGGGGACTTCTTGGAAAAAGTTTGGCAGACTACGGGGAGTTGAAGGCAACCGGTGTTGTGGCCGTGTCTGACGACGGCAACCCGGTGATGAACGCTCAGTTGATGCGGCGCTCCTTAGAGTACGCCAAAGGGTTCGGGCTCTTGGTCATCGTCCACTGCGAGGACCGGAATCTCACGGCAAACGGGGTGATGAACGAGGGGATTACGGCCACCCGTTTGGGGCTTCCAGGCATACCGAATGCCGAAGAGACCGTGATGGTTGCCAGAGACATTGCCCTGTGTGAACTCACAGGGGCACCCCTTCATATTGCTCATATAAGCACCGAAGGCTCAGTACTGCTGATCCGCGAGGCCAAAGCGCGGGGACTGCCGGTTACGGCCGAAACCGCACCCCACTACTTTTCCCTGACCGAAGAGGCTGTCGCAAACTATGATACAAATACCAGGGTGCACCCGCCCCTGCGCACGGGCAAGGACAGGGATGCAATCCGGACGGCCCTGGCAGATGGTACAATTGATGTGATTGCGAGCGACCATGCGCCGCACAGCAGTATTGAAAAGGATCTGGAGTTCGATCAAGCGGCAAACGGTATGATCGGCCTGGAGACCTCTCTCCCCTTGAGCTTGCAATTGGTGGAGATGGGCCTGATTGACTTGAATGTCCTGGTTGCAAAGATGTCAATCAACCCGGCCCGGATTCTCAATCTCGGCCACATTGGTCTGAAGCCGGGCAATCCAGCAGACCTGACAATAATAGACACAGAAAAGAAATTCACTGTTGATGCTGACACCTTTCGGTCAAAGAGCAGGAACACCCCCTTCAATGGCTGGGAGCTCAAAGGAAAAGCGGTATTGACCATGGTCGGGGGAAAGATAGTCTTTGACAACCTCTGACAAGAGGCCTGTAACATGCCGAAACTATTGGTTGTAGATGATGAGCTGAGTGTACGCGAGCTGCTCGAGGTCATGCTCACATCAGAGGGATACGACGTCGAGTGTGCAGAGGACGGCACTGAGGCGATCCGTATGCTGGGAAAGAAGGGTTATGACCTGATCATTAGCGATATCAGAATGGGGGCTGTAGGGGGGCTTGCTGTACTGCGAGAGGCCAAGAAACGGTGGCCTGAAACGGTGGTCATCATAATCTCCGCGTTTGCGACCACAGAAACCGCTGTGGAGGCCATGAACGAGGGCGCCTATGACTACATACCCAAACCTTTTGACGTGGATGAGCTCAAACAGACTATCACAAACGCCTTGGAGAGAAAGACCCTTGAACGCGAAAAGGAGATCCTAAATGCCAAGCTGAAAGAGACTTACCACTTCGGAAACATAGTAGGCAACAGCCCGGTCATGATAAGAATCTACAATACCATCAGGCAGGTGGCTGACACACGAACCAATCTGCTCATTACCGGAGAGAGCGGCACCGGCAAAGAGTTGATAGCACGAGCAATTCATGAAAACAGCACCAGAAAGGACAAACCTTTTACGGTCATTCACTGTGGCGCCATTCCGGAAACTTTGATGGAAGGGGAACTGTTTGGCCACAGAAAAGGGGCCTTTACAGGAGCCATAGACCACAAAAAGGGGCTTTTTGAGGCAAGCGACGGCGGCTCGGTGTTCTTGGACGAGATTGCAGAACTCTCGCCTGCCATCCAGGTCAAGATCCTGCGGGTGGTCCAGGAAAAGGCATTCAAGCCGGTGGGAGAGACACGTGATGTTGAGGTGGATGTGCGAATCATTTCAGCCACGAACAAGAACCTGGAAGATGAGGTCATTTCCGGAGGCTTCAGAGAAGACCTTTTTTATCGCCTGAATGTTATTCATATTGAAGTCCCCCCACTACGTGAAAGGATGGAGGATCTGCCGGCCCTGGCACAGCATTTTCTCGAAAAATACGCGAAAGAGATGGGCAAATCGATCCACAAGCTCTCGTCCTATGCCCTTGATATGCTGACGCAATACGATTTTCCGGGAAACGCCAGAGAGCTTGAAAACATGATCGAGCGAAGCGTGGCCATGGCCACTACCAACATCATTCTCCCTGAAAGCCTTGCCCTCTCCACGCACAAGAGGGTAGAGAAAAAAGCATTAAAACACGAACTCCTGGAATTTGATATCCCGCCGACCGGCATTGATTTAGACTCTGTGCTGGCCGATGCGGAGCGGGCTTATCTGTCAAAGGCCCTTGAAATGTCAGGAGGGATCAAGCAGAAGGCCGCAAAACTTCTCGGTATCACCTTTCGCTCTGTGCGGTATCGTCTCGAGAAGCTCGGGCTTGAATAGTTTTAATTTGCATACCTATTATTTTATCTAAAGTGATCGGTTCCAGGTTCAGGCCCGCCCTGGCGCTTCAGCTTTGTCTAAGCTACCAAGCCGGTAGTCCCGGTCTGGGCCAGGGGTTCAAGGTTTACCCGCCTTCGGCGGCGCCAGAGGCGACCAGGGTTCAAAGGTTATAGTCTACTATACAAGGGTTCAGGGTTCACGGTTCAGGGTTGACAACCTTTGAACCTATGAACTTTGAACGGTGAACTTTCTTTGTTGACGCGTCATCCTTTTGCTAACAGCCAGTTAGGGCTTTTCAACCGGGAACCGTGAACGTTGAACCGCTCAACCCAGGTAATAATAGGTATGCAAATTAAAACTATTCAAGCCCGAGCTTCTCGAGACGATACCGCAAAGAGCGAAAGGTGATACCGAGAAGTTTTGCGGCCTTCTGCTTGATCCCTCCTGACATTTCAAGTGCCTTTGACAGGTAAGCCCGCTCCGCATCGGCCAGCACAGAGTCTACATCAATGCCGGTCGGCGGGATATCAAATTC
>JAUWMM010000046.1 GCA_030613145.1 Desulfobacterales bacterium
CAGTCAGCTTTCAGCCGGACTTCCCTTACGGCATGGCTCGACTCCCTTGGGCCGTATCTTGGCCAGCTTCACCTTCATGACAACAACGGAAAGCATGATGACCATCTGGCCATGGGCAAAGGCAAGATAAACTTTAAGGCATTTTTTAAAGCATTAAAAACCATTAAAAAAGCCCCTCCTGTTGTTACTCTTGAACCACACGAAGATGGAGCTCTTTGGCCCAGCCTCGAATTTCTTGAAAAAGTCTGGCCGTGGTAATGATGTGGAGAGGAAACTATGCTTATCAAAGCTTGTGCCTCATTTTATATTGACACACAAAGGTATTTAACCCTATACTTCCTTCCCGGAAAAGGAGTTTTTTTCACCAAGATACATAGGGATAGAGGCCTCACAGGCACTGTGGGTAAATTTATAGGGTATCACCAAAAGCAAACTATCCTCGCCGTTCAGGTTCGTGATAGGAATAGATAATTGGTTTAAAGTTGTTGGTAAACTTCTCTACTCGATAACTGGCTCTTTTCATTTGTGCCAGGTCACATAGTCAAACAGGCAAGCTGCCATGGCAGAGGCAAGGATTTATCCTCGTTTAGGCTGCCCCTGTTCCGTTGATAGATATTGCGGTTGAGCCGGATTCATGGCGATTGGAGATGAATTGAGAGACGAGTTTTTGACCAAGCTTGTCCACTGGTAGATAAGCCGATCATCAATGATGAGAAACCTGAGGAAAAAGGAATCAAGCCAACCAAACGAATCATAAGACCAAAACGAACGAAAGGGAAGTGAATAAAAATTTTTCTCCATTTTATCGAATAATTGTCAAATGATAGGAATCAAAAAGGGGGGAACTCTATTTCGGTGATAAAGAAGGAGAATTAAATTGGGGATAACAGAGAAGCCTGGTTGCCGCAATAACTTTACAGATTATCTTATTTGTTTGGCGATGGATAAGCCTGCAGTGTGTGAAACAGTATACCGCAGCGATGTGACCTCTTCCTCCTTCTCTGGAGCGAAAGAACTGCTTTCAAGGATCTTTGAATCTATACCGAGTCCCTTTTTCCTTTGGGACAGAAACCACATCTGCCTCTTTGCGAACCGGAGAGCTCTCGATTATTTGAGAAAAACCCGTGATGAGGTTGTCGGCCGGGCCATAGCCAAATATCTTTGTCTCGCCCCAGACATTGTGGAGCTGGTTGAACAGGGCTGATCAAATGCTGGAGACCGGACGTTCTTTACGGGTTGATGATATGCTACAGACTAAAGAGAAGGGTCCTCCACGAGAGAAGGGCCCACCAGGAGCACGCACGATTGGTTGGGGATATTGAAAAACTGAGGGCTGCCCTTAGACAGGTGACCAGTCGTTTGGAACAGGAAGTTGTTAACCGTCGACAGGCCGAGGAGGCGTTGCGCAAAGAGAAGGAGTATTACCAACATTTTTTGGAATCCGCCCCTGTAGCCATAGCCATTTACAGCGATAACAAGTTTCTCTTTTCAAACATGGCCCACACCAAACTCATGGGGGCCGCGACATCGGCAGAACTCGTCGGGAGGCATGTGCTGGAAGTGATCGAAGATAGCTATCACGATCTCTTTCGCAAGCGCCACCGGGCAAATCTTGAGCAAGGGGATTACGTTCCCTTGACGGCCTACAAATGCCGCCGTCTTGATGGTGTCCTGATTGACGTTGAGACAATAGCTATTCCCTTTATCTACCGGGGCAAACAGGTCGTCATGGGCATTGCGCTAGACGTGACCGAGCAAAAAAAGGTCGAGGAGGAATTAAGGGTTCAGCGGGAGCAACTGATTCGTGCCGACAAACTGGCTTCGTTAGGCACCTGTGTCTCCGGCGTAGCCCATGAGATAAATAATCCCAACAATTTCATCATGCTTAACGCCTCTCTCCTTGCCCAGGTATGGAGCGACCTGATCCCTCTCCTTGACGCGGTTTGCCGGGATCGGGGTGAATTTAGAGTCGGTAAAATGGGATATCCCATGCTGCGGGAGAAGATGCCCGTGCTCTGTTCAGACATTCTTGAGGGATCAAACCGCATCAAGAATATAGTCAAGGAACTCAAGGACTTTGCTCGTCAGGAAGAGGCATGTATCACCGGAACGGTCGATCTCAATGATGTTGTGAGCGCGGCCGTCAGCCTTCTAAAAAACCTGATACAGGGTTCGACCAAGAGGTTTACGAACGATTTGGGGAGTAAATTGCCCATGGTCATGGGTAACTTCCAGCGACTTGAGCAGGTCATAGTCAACCTCATTGTGAATGCCTGCCAGGCTCTGACCGACCCGGAGCAGGCCGTTCAGGTCTCCACCCACTTTGACGAAGGGGCCAACCGCGTCATTGTCACTATCCGTGATGAAGGAGTGGGAATTGCGCCGGACGATTTGCACAAAATCATAGATCCTTTCTTTACGACCAAACGCGAGTTTGCAGGCACGGGCCTTGGGCTTTCGATCTCGTCAAGGATCATTTCTGATCACGGGGCGATCATGGAATTCACCTCCAAGATAGATCAGGAGACTGTGGCCACCGTCACTTTTCCTGTCCCTGAGACAGAGGGGAGATAACCGGGAATGGGTAAGAAAGAAACACTTTATCCACCCCTGCCGGTGATCATCGTCGATGACGAACCACAGGTCCTGAACAGCTATGATATGGCACTTCGTTATGGGGGCGTAGACAACATCATCACCTGCCAGGACAGCCGAAAGGTCCTATCCCTTCTGGCCGAGCAGGAATCTGAAGTATTGGTTCTGGATCTCCTCATGCCGCACCTTCACGGGGAAAAATTGCTTGGATACGTGCGGCGCGATTTCCCCCACATTCCCGTCATTGTTGTCACTGGTGTGGATGATGCGGAGACGGCGGTAAGGTGCATGAGGACGGGAGCCTTTGATTACCTGATCAAACCGATTGACAATGCCCGGCTTGTAACCACGGTCGGCCGTGCCATCGCATTTCAGGAACTGACCCGGGAAAACAGATCCCTCAAGCAGAACCTCCTTCACAAGGAACTGAAACACCCTGAGGCTTTTTCGGAAATCATCACCAGAGACGAGGCCATGCGTTCCATCTTCCTTTATGTAGAGGCTATCGCCACCACGCTTAAACCAGTGCTTATAACCGGGGAAACCGGTGTAGGAAAGGAGTTGATAGCCAGGGCCATCCACCGACTGTCCAATCGTCCCGAACCGTTTCTGGCGGCCAACGTAGCTGGCTTGGATGACAATCTTTTCTCTGATACCCTTTTCGGTCACTCTAAGGGCGCTTTTAGCGGGGCGGATCAGCCCCGCAAAGGCTTGGTAGAAAAAGCATCAGGTGGTACCCTATCTCTGGACGAGATCGGTGACCTGAGCCTGATTTCTCAGATGAAACTGCTTCGCTTTTTGCAGGAAAACGATTATCTGCCCCTCGGTGAAGATGATCCCAGGCAAGGCAACGTCCGCATCATTGCCACAACTAATAGGAATATTTACGCCCTGCAGGAAAGCGGAAAATTCCGGAAAGATTTGTACTACCGGTTGCGGACGCACCAAATCCTCATCCCGCCCCTTCGTGATCGGGGTGCAGACCTGCCCATCTTATTGAATCATTTTTTAGAAAAGGCGGCCTCGGCCCTGGACAAGAAAAAACCAACCCCCCCGCCTGAACTACTCGACCTTTTGGCTACCTATCATTTCCCTGGAAATGTCCGGGAGTTGGGGGGCATGGTTTTTGACGCCGTGAGCCAGCACGGTTCAGGCATGCTGGGCATGGATGTGTTCAAGACTCACATTGCGCCCTCTGGTTTACAATCTCAAGAAAATGCCGGGGTCCCGGATTCAAAAACCGGGCTGGCTGTTCTGTTTTCCGATAGGCTTCCTTCTATAAAAGAGGTTACCCAGCTTCTCATAAACGAGGCCCTCAGGAGGTCAAAGGGGAACATCTCTATTGCCGCCGGGCTTTTAGGGATTTCCCATCAGGCCCTCAGAAAACGCCTCAAAAGGGGAAAGCAGTAATCCCGGACCGAAGCCACGGTGGTTCAACTTATGGACAATCTTCAACTTTTGTCCGGATGGTATAACCATTTATGATCCCAATAAATAACAGTAAAAATCAAATCAGACCGCTCAATCTATGTTGACCCTCTTTGCCGGGTTACTTCCTCTTAAATCACTCTTGAAAGCCATAACAGGCGGGGAATACTCTTCAGGGGCCATATCTGGTATGTTTCTTGCTTTGTACAAGACCTAAGATGATGGGAATCATAGTTTCTACACTGAGATGTCGGTATTGTTCGACAAAGGTTTCTGTCAATCAAAACTTTTCAAAGGAGGGTAAAAAAATGAGGAAAGTATTTCAAGCAAAGGTTTTATTCGTTTTTTTGATAATTGCACTTTTTTCCCTAACCGCCGTTCAAGCGACCCGGGCGGAAAAGTTGCAGTTGGCCATCCTGTGGCCCACAAGCAATTTTAGCACCCAGGGGGTCATTCAGTTTGCCGACCTTGTGAAAGAAAGAACGGGAAACAGGGTGGTCATTGAGGTCCATGCGGGAGGATCCTTGGGGTTCAAGGGACCGGAGATGCTGCAGGTCCTCAAAGACGGACTCGCGCCTATGGGTGAGATGCTTTTGGGATACGTGGCCGGAACGGAACCGCTCATGGATTTAAGCACCATGCCCTTTCTGGTGGCTGATTATGGTGAGGCTCATTTACTTGGCACTGTCTCCAGACCATACATGGAAAAAGTATTCAAGAAATGGAATCAGAAACTCCTCTACTGGCAGTTCTGGCCGGGCGCTGGGCTCTATTCAAAAAAACCGATCGCTTCTATGGATGATCTTAAGGGCCTCCGGATTCGGACATTCAACAATGTCTCCACTCAGTGGGTAAAGAATGCAGGGGCAAAACCGGTATCCATGCCGTGGGGAGATGTATATATGGCCATGTCTACCGGGGCGATCGATGCTTTACTGACCAGTTCCGTGAGCGGCGCTGACGGGAAGTTCTGGGAAGTGATGAGCAACTTTACCAATTTTGGTTTCACCTTCGGGTACAGTGCTGTCACTGTGAACCTGAAGACTTGGAACAAGCTTTCGGACAAGGACAAATTGATTCTTATGGAGACAGCACGTGAGATGGAAGAAAAACAGGAAATGAAGAGCATCCTTTCCGACAAGCTCTCCATGGCCAAACTGATCAAGAACAGGATAAAGGTATCGTACATCTCTAGTGACTTCCAAAAGCAGTGCGCAGACCTGGCCAAACCAATTTGGGCTGATTGGATCAAAAAGGTGGGGCCGGACGGACAAAAGATGATGGACGAGTTCAACGCCCTGACTGGGAAATAGAAGCCAGGGTCCGGTACTATGGAAGCCGGACCCTTCGCAGCACATGGAGTAGCGACGGTGATCCATGCAAAAAATTTTTAAAATGATCAATAAAATATCAGTGTGGGGAGGAATTGGCGCTTCTGGGTGCATCCTCCTCATCTTCGCCCTGATTTTGGTGGAGATCTTTGTCAGGGCGCTTACAGGGAGTTCCACATTTATCACGGAGGAATATTCCGGATATCTGCTTTCTTGGTTTGCCTTTCTTGGCATGGCCTATACCCTGAAGTCGGACGGTCACATAAGGGTGAACATTCTCCTTTCAAAGCTCGGCACGACAAAGAAGACCCTTCTGGAGGTGTTTGCCTGCCTTGTCGGGTGCGCGGGATTTTTGTTCCTAACCGTTTACCTGGCGGCCCTCTTCTACGATTCCCTGGCCATGGGGGTGAAGTCCATGCATGTCTCGCAGACACCTCTTTTCATTCCTCAGTGCATCCCCGTTTTGGGAAGCGCCATCATGGTCCTCCAGTTTGTGTCCCTTCTGGGTGAGAAACTGAGAGAATTGTCGAGGAAGAGGGAGGAAATCAGCCATGGATAGCGTATTGTTTTCCTCTCTTATTCTGGGAACCATCTTTTTTTGTTTACTGGCGTGCGGTGTCTGGATAGGGATCTCCCTCATCGTTGTGGGGGCGGTGGGCATCCACTTTTTTACCTCCATTCCCGCAGGTAAAGTCCTTGGGATCATCGCCTGGAACACCCTGAACAGCTGGCCCCTGACTTGCCTGCCCCTTTTCATATTCATGGGTGAGATCCTTTTCAGGACGCGGTTGAGCAAGCAGCTTTTTAAAGGCCTGACACCATGGGTCCACCGGTTGCCCGGGAAACTTCTACACAGCAATGTGTTGGCCTGTGCCCTCTTTGCAGCCATCAGTGGATCTAGCGCCGCCACCTGCGCGACCATCAGCAAGGTGACCCTGCCTGAGTTCAAACGAATGGGATATGACAAGTCCCTCTCAATAGGGTCACTTGCTGGGTCCGGCACCCTCGGGTTCCTGATTCCACCAAGTATTGTGATGGTCATCTACGGCGTGCTGGCAGACCAGTCCATAGGGAAACTCTTCATGGCCGGTATTTTCCCGGGAATCCTTGCAGCGTTGCTATATATGGGGTACATCGCCTTCAGAGGCATCATCAATCCCGAGATCACCCCCTCCCAGGGATCTCAGGATAGGGCCTACACCTGGGGGGATCGGATCAGATCCCTACCTGAAATCCTTCCGGTGATGATCCTCATGCTCATGGTCCTGGGAAGCATTTACACGGGGTGGGCCACCCCGACCGAGGCAGCGGCAATAGGTGTGGCCGGGGCCCTCCTCATAGGTGGGGTCTCCCGCACCCTTAGCTGGTCGTCCTTCAGGGAGAGTCTCATGGGGGCCACCAAGACGACCTGCATGATGTGCCTGATCGTTCTGGGTGCGAGCTATTTTTCCAGTGCAATGGGCTATCTTGGCATCCCCAGGGCAATGGCCATGGTGGTCGCCGGATTGGACTTGTCACCTTACGCCCTCATATTTGCCCTGGCGATTCTTTACATCATTTTAGGCTGTTTTCTTGACGGGGGATCAATCATCGTAATCACCCTGCCCATCACCCTGCCCCTGGCTCAGGCTGCGGGCTTCAGCGCCATCTGGTTCGGCATTTTTCTGGTCATCATGGCGGAGTTGTGTCAGATCACACCGCCTCTAGGATTTAATCTGTTTGTGCTACAGAAGGAGACAGGTATGGATATCTCTTACATCGTCAGGGCTACCATCCCCTTTTTCCTACTGCTACTGTTGACAGTCGCTATTATTACCGTTTTCCCTCAGATCGCCTTGTGGTTGCCTTCCAAAATGATGGCCCATTAGAAACCTAACATTAGAAATCAACAGGAGGAAGTAGAATGAAAATAACTTTTCTGGGACACTCAGCTTTTATCATCGAATCCGATGTGACTGTTGTCGTTGATCCTTTTTTAACCGGGAACCCCAAGGCCGCCATGCCCCCTGACGAAGTAGCCAAAGCAGATATCGTTCTGGTGACCCATTCCCACCCGGATCATCTGGGAGATGCCGTCTCCATTGCCAAAAGGACCGGTGCGATCCTGGTAGGAGTGCATGAGGTTGCCGTAAGCGACGAATTGGCGGGGGAAGGGATGAATATCGGGGGAACCATCGAGGTCAAGGGCATCCCCATCACAATGGTCAAGGCCGACCATTCCACAAACCTGGGTGATTCGGCCGGCTTCGTATGGAAACAGGAGGGAAAGACCCTATACCATATGGGAGATACGGGCCTCTTTTCTGACATAAAGCTAATCTCAGAAGTCTACATGCCTGAAATCGTTTTTATTCCCATCGGTGACAGGTACACCATGGATCCGGAGCAGGCCGCCATGGCTGTCCGATGGATGAATCCCAAATTGGTCTTTCCCATGCATTACGGCACGTTTCCCTTTCTGGTCCAGAGTGCAACAGGGTTCGAGGAGAAAGTAAAAGAGGGCAGTGAGGCTGATGTCATCATTCTGAAGCCGGGAGGAAGTATGGATGTCTGATCGTCTTTCAAGGCCGAAGGTCTCAATCCGACACGGGGGCAACCCCCTGGACATGTCCATAGAGGCATTGCGCGAGGCCGTCTCAACCGATATCCTGGGAAAGCGTATCCTGATCAAACCCAATATCGGTTTCCGAAGTGAACCCGGCGCCGGGGTTGTCACACATCCAGAGGTAGTTGCAGGCGCTGTCAGGTGGGCCAGGGAGGCAGGGGCTGCCGAGATTCTCGTGGGCGACTCCTGTATCTATGGTGTAGATTCGGCCGAGGCATTCGCTGCCTCCGGCATCCAGGAGGCGATGGAAAGGGAAGGGATAAGAATGGTCCACCTGGACCAGACTGACCCTATAGAACTCTACATTGACAACCCATTTATCCTGGAAAGCCTGAAGATATCCTCCCTTGCCTGGGATGTGGATCTCGTCATGTCGGTCCCAGTGATCAAATCCCACATGCACACGGGGGCTACCTTGAGCCTCAAGAATATGAAAGGCGTCCTGCACCGTAGGGAGAAGATGCGGTGTCACCACTTGAAGCCAAAGAATGACTCGGGCCAATGGGCGTCATGGAGGACTCTTGACTGCGCCATTGCGGATCTGGCTTCAGTGATTATGCCCCAAATCGTTTTGTTGGACGCCATGGTGGTCATGGAAGGTATGGGACCCCTGATTGGCGACCCCGTGCCTGTGGGTGCGGTCCTGGCAAGTGAGGACGCCCTGGCCGCAGACATTGTAGGTCTTGAACTTATAGGATTCACAAAAGAAGATGTACCTCACATTCAACTCGTAGGGATCAAGCAGGATCGAAAGGATCTTACCCTCGCGGATATTGATGTGGACCAGAAACTTCTGGCCACGATCAAAACACCCTTGAAGCCCGCAATACCGGAGGATGTCTCTTCCACTTATCCTTATTTTATGATGACGACCCGAGACGCTTGCAGCGCCTGTGATTCCACAGCAATGGCATTCCTGAAGACCTACGGTGCCGAGTTCAAGGGAAAGAATCAGGTTCAGATCATCACTGGCAAGGGGATTGGGGAGGAAGATATTAAGCTCACCCACTGCATCATCCTCGGCAACTGCGCCGCCCGACACAAGAAGAGAGGAACTTTTTTGCCAGGCTGTCCCCCTATTCCATCGGATATCAAGAAGGCCTTGGAATAAAAAAGTTTAAATCAGAATTGAAGCTTATGACACCGAATTCTTTTTCAAAGGCCTGAAATCTGATTCAGATAACGAAAAAGTATCTTTGAGGATTTTACTCCTTTTCCTGCTTCATATTCATTGCGTGCGTTTCTTGCAAGCT
>JAUWMM010000099.1 GCA_030613145.1 Desulfobacterales bacterium
CGCCCCGAGCAGAACATAAAGCGTCCAGGCACCCCACAAGAAATCATTGATGTGACAGATCGTTTCGATTAATTGTCCCATGGGGAGATGATTCCTTTTTCCCTTGTATGATCGGTCCGATAAGAATTCCTTCGAAGTTTATATCTTATGCCGAATCTGATCTGAAACTGCAAGCGAATCGTGTTGGGGTCAAATTTCTTCGGGCTGTTGCCCAAATCACTACAATATAGTTTGCGGGGTTTTTTGATGTTTGTAAGCTAAAAATTCGAGACCTTTGAAAAACGCGACATTTTTTTGTCAGGCAAGGAAAGCAAAAATTTTAACCGGAGGAATACATTATGTATTTCGAGGATTAAAATTCGAAGCCTGACGCCGCATCACGAAAAAATGACAGTTTTGCAAAGGTCTCAATTCCTTGCAGCCTACTGCAGAGAGCTTCAATTGACATCAATGCATGGCTCGGCTATATTTCAGCCCAGAAAGGGCCTTGCTGATCTCTCGCAGAGCGGGCGAGAGAGATTCCTCAGTTGCAAGTCGTAAGGTGAGTAGTTAGATGAGCCCAACTAGATCCGGATTTATTGCCATTATCGGTGCCCCCAATGTGGGAAAATCGACCCTGTTGAATCAACTGCTTGGCCAAAAGATCGCCATTACCTCGGAAAAACCACAGACTACCCGCCACCGCATCCTGGGAGTGGTCCATCAGCCCGAAGCACAGCTTATCTTCTTGGATACCCCGGGTATTCATCGTGCCAGAGGGACTTTGAACGTGCGCATGGTGGAGGTGGCCATGAAGGTTATGGGGGATGTAGATTTGGTCGTGTTTCTTACTGATGCCACTTATCCGGATAATCCCTCAGATGGTATTATCCTTAAATATCTTAGAAAGAGAGACTTGCCGGTTATTTTGACCATAAATAAGGTTGACCTGATGGAAAAGGGAAGGCTCCTTCCCCAAATAGAACAATGGCAAAATGCCTACCCTTTCCGAGCCATAGTGCCCATATCCGCCCTTGAGCGCATACAGCTTGACGAACTTGTGGCAGAGATGGTTGCCGTGCTTCCGGAGGGGCCACGCTATTATCCGGAGGAGACCGTTACGGATCAGACGGAACGCTTTATCGCAGCAGAGATTATACGGGAAAAAGTATTCCGCCTGACCGGAGAGGAGATTCCTTATGCTGTAGCCGTTACGGTGGAGTCCTTCAAAAAACGCCCCGACAAAAACATGGTCGACATTCATGCCGCTATCCATGTAGAGCGGAATTCCCAAAAAGGGATCATCATCGGCAAGGCAGGGAGAATGCTCAAGCGCATAGGGGAGCAGGCCAGAGAGGACATCGAGCGCATGGTGGGGCGCCAGGTCTTTTTGAAGCTATGGGTTCGGGTTCAGAAGAACTGGACGCGGGATGAAAGAGCTATCAGGAGGTTCGGATACTAACATGATCCTATCATTTCATCCGAACATTGTGGCGGATAAGAATATTCTATGTGCCGGTAGGCTGCCTAATGATGATGATCGGGCCGCCATTGCCAAGGCGCAGGCCGTTATCCTTCCCCAGGGATGCAGTGAAGCCCTTTACAGGCTGTGCCGTAAGCATTGCGACCATGTCTTTCCCGGCTATGATGCCCGCTTTGATTTCCCGGGCAAACTGGGCCAGGCCCGGCTGTTTCAACAAATAGGGGCGTCTTTTCCACAGACCTATTCCTTTGAGACACTTTCTTCCTACTACGGTCATTATGGGCAAGACTCTATAACGTGTCCGCTATATTTTCCCTGTGTCTTCAAGGCAGACTGGGGCGGGGAGGGAGAGGGGGTTTTGTTGCTAGAAAGCGCAGAGGCCTTAAGAGAGACCTTACAATGGATGCAAGCGGCAGAGCAAAGCGGACAGAAAGGTTTTTTACTTCAGGAATATGTTGCTTGCGGTGGCAGGAGTCTGCGTGTTGTGGTGATGGGAGGCGAATTTTTCAGCTACTGGCGCGTGCAGCAAGATCCATCACGGTTTCTGACCAGCCTGAAGGCCGGTGCTATTATTGATCATGAGGCAGATCCCGATCTTCAGGAGGCGGGAGAGGCTGTTGTGTCTGATTTTTGCTCGAAGACCGGGATCAACCTTGCAGGCTTTGACCTTCTGTTTCCACAGAATGAAAAGGAGGTTTCTCCCTTTTTTCTGGAGATCAACTATTTTTTTGGCAGACGAGGCCTGGGAGGATCTCTTAAATACTATGATCTGGTGGACAGAGCGGTCAGGGCTTGGCTAAGCTCGCTTGGGCTGGGCCTTTGAACCTCTGTGGCTTGTTCGTTTTTGTTTTGCAGTTTTTTGGCTAAGCCTGGACCGGGGGGATGGGATGGAATGGCGTGATTCGGTCCTTCTCTGCCTTGGGCGATACGGCCTGGATAGGTCTTTCTCGTACCAATCTTCATCAGTCCATTCCACCTTTATCTTTTCTCCGATAAATTTCTCCACAGCTTCCAGATAGTACACGTATTTTTCACAACCAAGCATGATGGCTTTTCCACTCTTGCCTACGCGGCCGGTGCGTCCAATGCGGTGGACATAATCTTCAGGGTCCTGAGGGATATCGTAGTTGATGACAAGGTCGATGTCTTCAACATGGATGCCCCTGGAGGCCACGTCCGTGGCTACCAGGATCTTGACTTCGCCTGCCTTGAACTGCTGCATGATTTTCAGGCGCTTCTTTTGTTGAACCGTGCCCGTGATCCCAAGGGCTGCATGGCCGTTGTCCCTCAGCTTACGAGCCAGCATTTCAACACCGTTTCGAGTATTGGCGAAGATGAGAAGGCGGTTCCATGTTTCGCGCTTCAAAAGACCGAGCAAGAGGTTTGGCTTTACATTGTTGCCTACGTGGTACAGGACCTGGTCGATCTCTTCCACTGTGATATTTTCGGGATCTGCTGAAATGCCTTGCGGGTTGTTCATGTACTCATAGGCCAACTCCATAACCGCATATGAAAGGGTGGCGGAAAAAAGCATGGATTGCCGCCTGGTATAATGGGGTAATTGTCTTAGGATATAGCGGAGGTCTTTAATAAAGCCCATATCAAAGAGCCGGTCGGCTTCATCGATGACCAGAATGCGCACATTTTTGGGGTTGAAGGCCTTTTGCTTTGTGTAGTCAATAAGGCGACCCGGTGTTGCGACCACGATGTCGACACCCCTGCGAAGGGCCTGTTCCTGTTTCACGTAGTCAATACCGCCAAAGCTCGGTAGGATCTAAAAATCGGTATAACTTCACAGGAGTTTTGCCTCCTCGCAAATTTGAACTGTCAGCTCGCGGGTGGGTGCAACGATCAGGGCACGGGGGCCTGCATCTTTTGGCTCAGGGTTCCTGATGAGACGGGCTATGATCGTAATCAGAAATGCGGCCGTTTTACCCGTGCCTGTCTGGGCCTGGGCAGCAATATCGTCTCCTTTTAGTGTAATGGGTAAAGAAAGGGCCTGAATAGGTGTGCAGTGCGTGAAGCCTGCGGACTCTATCCCCTTTAAGACCCTTTGGGGAAGGTCAAATTCATTAAACGATACGTTTTTGGTTTCCACGTTCGGGGAGTTCATATAACGCTGTAGATGCCAAAGAGGGTTTGATTGTTCAAGGATTACGCCTTTCCTAAGATAGCCTGTTGCAAATATAGACCACGTTGAGCGCATTTGCAAGCCAAACATGGGGCTGCGGTAAATCCCTTTTTGCTTGAAATGGAGGATGTGCTTGGTTAGACTTTTGTCTAGGACAGGCGGGATAAACCCGCCCCTACGATTCTTTATGGAACTCAACTTAAAATAGGGTGGGTGCTTTATTAGGGTATCATCCGGACATAGTTGGTTGTCCGGTTTGCCCCTGGCCCAGAACAAACGGGCAGGATAAACCCTCACCTACGTAGGGTCGGCCCGCCCTGGCGCGACACCAGAACAATGATCGGTGCCATATAAAAAACCGGTCTGGGCCAGGGCTTTATGCCGACCGTTTGGGCTGAAACCTTGATTCATTTTACGATTGAAATAGACGATGTCTTTCTTAGGCGGGAGCGGCAAAAAGCCAGGGAGCTGAGAGGGTCGCAATGGTGGAAGCGCCAACTGGCCCGAGGCCTATGTTATTATTGCGGCGGATCTTTTTCGCCGGCAGCCCTTACGATGGATCATATCGTGCCTATGGCAAGAGGTGGCAAATCCATCAAAGGGAATGTGGTGCCTGCATGCAAGGTATGCAACAACAAGAAAAAATACATGCTGCCGATTGAGTGGGAAGAATATTTACAGTCCCTTACCGAAGATAGTGTCGAATGACATCAATTGTGTGGCAGCCCCGAAGTTCGACAACTCAGGCAAGAAGCTGCCATAGACCAGTAACCATTGCCGTGAAGACAAAAAGGGTTTCCACTAGGAACTCAAATCTGAAACCCGGGACTACCCAGTGCCGTTCAAAGGCCATAAGAACCTTAGACATATAGAATACCGAAAGGATCATGCCATAGGCCAGGGTGGTGGCAAGATGCATCATGGGCGCAAAAATGAGCGCCGCCAGAAAGATGACCAGAAGCAGTTTGAGTATACGAAAAGTCTTTTTTTCACCCAGCACAATAGGCAGGCTTTCCTGCCCCACAATCCGGTCCCCCTGCATGTCGAGAATATCAAAAAAAGCTGTCCGCACAAATGCCATGGCCGATGCCCATAAGGAGACGAAGATCATCGTAGTTGTAATTTGCAAAGTGACTGAAAGGTGAGGAAGGACCACCGTCACGACCCCCCATGCGAGGGCGATCAGCACGGTCTTTGAGCCCGGCACGTCACTAATCCGCTGAATCTTTTTCCCTATCTTAAGCCGTCCCGGGATGATCTTGACCTTATAAAACAAGCCCAGGAGACTGATGATAAGAACTATAAGAAACGGGACAGATCCCATAGCAAATGCCATGAATAGTCCTACGGTACCCGAAATGACGGCTATGGCCAAAAGGATCAGGCGATTGTTGTCATAAAAGCTGGCACGGTCCGGATCATTGTAACGGACTGCCTCCCTTCCGATGAAATTGTTTAATATGTGCATAGAAAGGACATAGCACGAAGCCATCAGGGCCGGCGCAAAGCCCGGCTTGATTCCCGACAGCAGTGCACACGTGTAACTCAGACACCCAGCGCCCATTGCCAGATAGAGATTGCTCAAGAGCAACCATCTCTGTATCCTGAAGAGCATAAGACGCCATCGCCCTTTTGCCTGATGGGGAAGGGCCTCGATGGTCCTGAAAACTTTCTTGATGACCCAGTTGGGAGTGGAAGCCCCAGCCGTAATCCCTATGGAGCGTAACGGCTCGATGGCCTGACAGTCGAGTTCCGCCTCACTCTCGACATGAAAAGCCGGAACCCCCTCTTGCTCAACCGCTTGCGCCAATCGCTGGGTATTGCCACTGTTGCGACCACCCACTACAACCACCGCATCCACGGCCTTGGCCATTTCCCTGACCTCAGCTTGGCGTTTAAGGGTTGAGTCACAGATAGTGTTAAATACCTTGAAGTGAGGAAAGCGTTCAGCCATGGTCTTGGCAATACGATTAAAGAGTCGACCGTCCTGGGTGGTCTGGGCCACCACAATGGCGCGTTCAAGAGAGGGGAGTTTGTCAAGATCGTCCGGGTGGCTGATGACGTAGCCCATGCCTTCGGCATATCCAAGGAGGCCCATGACCTCGGGGTGGTCCTTGTCGCCCACAATGACGCAGGCATAACCCTGCCTTGCATACTTGCTGATGATGGTCTGAACCTTGATTACCCTGGGACAGGTCGCATTGATGATGGTAAGTCCTGCATCAACAAGGGCCTGCATGGCCTGAGGTGGCGCCCCATGTGCTCGTATGACGACGCTTCCCGATTTAGCGCCCGAGACATCTTCTATGACAGTTACGCCTTTTTCCGCCAGAATTTCTAAGACTTGAGGATTGTGGATAAGCGGGCCATAGGTATAAATGGGGCCCTGCTGTCTGTTGGCGGTATCCAGGACAATCTCGACCGCTCTGCGGACTCCCATGCAGAAACCTGCCGTTTTGGCGAGCTTGAGCTTCAATAGAGGTCCTATCCGCTGAACATGCTATAACTGTTGCTATTCCTTAAGGAGAATCTTGTGATTCACTAGGGAGAGGGCATGAATACGGGCGTGTATGAACTTCTGGTCGCCGAAGATATTCACCAGCCGGAGCCCGTGGTTTTCCGGTTCAACCTTGTCGACTGCCTCCATCACAAGTTCTTCATCGCCATCGCGGATTATGTAGGCATTGGCTTCACACATTTTCAGATATCAGCTCCTTCAAGTGTTTTTCGATTAAAGTTTCGATCAGGGGGGGGAGTGGGGTAGTCGGCATCCCTACAATGTCCACATTTTCCTGGGTAAGTGGAACGAAAAACTTTTTAGCCGGGCACGCAGCCACGGCCTCGGCAATCCTTGGTGTGACCTCGCCCATCATAGCATGAGCCATTACAATCCCTATGGGAGCCACAACAAGATCGGCCTGCGAAACCATGCGGACAATGGCATTTTCTCCAGAAGCGCCCCGGTTTGCCCTTGCCTTGAGCATTTGGGCTGTGGCAATGGCGTTTGTCCCGAGCGCGATAATTTCCACTGATTCGTCAAAGGCTTCCTTAAGTTTTTTAATGATGGCGCTTCCTATGCCTCCACCCTGGCCGTCAATTACACAGATGCGCATTTTTCAGATCTTGTCCTCCCGTCCACGCTTCCGGCAAGCTCGTTATTTTAGCTTCGTCGGAAGCATTATTTAGTTTCCATCCATAAATGGCCCTTTTCCGCAATCGCCGACTTCGCCATCCGCCGTCGGCCATAGCCTATGGCGGAGGCCGAAGTAGCCTTCTTGGCTACGAGCCGA
>JAUWMM010000017.1 GCA_030613145.1 Desulfobacterales bacterium
CAGCTTACCTTCAAGACTTTCTCAGTGTTTTAGCGATTTTGGAAAATTTCTCGTCCAATCCCCTTGCCCACAGCTTGCGGCGACGCCTTATACTAAGATCAACTTCACGCGTTAATGCCTCCAAATCTAACCCCTGGTAGACTTGCTTATAGCCAAGACTTAACTGCCGGGGTACATTTCCGGCAACCGGCAGCAGAAAAGCACCCAACTGGGACAAAGCGGTTAGACATTTGCTAAGCGGAGCCCTGCGCGAAAAAGATACGCGATCATAGTCGACCAAGATAAACTCAAAACAGCGGCTATCCAGGCGACGGACCAGAAGATTGCCTGCGTTCAACTCCCTGGGTACCACACCCTTCTTATTTAGCGTCGCGATGTAGCGCCCGATCGCTACCACCAGATTGCCAAACAACTCGTTGCGAGTTTTTTCCCCATCATATTCATTAAAAATCAAATCCTGCAGGGTAACCGCATCGCTTATCCATCTGGCGGCGTAAAGAGAGTGTAGCGGCAAGCCAAACCATGAACGTTTGAGCGCGCAACCAACGGGTTCTGGAGTCAAAACGCTAAGGGATCTCAAGCGTCGGCAAACGCTCAGTTCCCGAGCCCCGCCCGAGAGCCGGCAACTTGCCTGCAGACGGGAACGGAGGTTAGGATGAAGGTATATTTTGACAAACAGATCTGCATTGTTGCTACTAGATGCGCGCGACCTGAGTAGTAGCTTGTTCCTATCTTTCCGAACGACTACGCATCCTCTATGGTCGTGAAAAAAAGAAGCCAGTGGCCGGATTTGCTGTCCATCCGTCATTTCATTCCTGGGATTCAGCAACATCGCTCGTGCCCCTACGCGGGTATTTTTTGTCTCACAAGGCTCTGGTTCCCATTGTCAAGTCCAGCCAGACACTCCACTATGCTTTTTCCCTGGGCCGTTCCGTCCCGCAGAAGAATCGCGCGGTCACAGTGTTTCAGCACGCTCCTGCGATGGGAGATATGAAAAATGATCAAGCCGTCCGCAAGCTTATCAACCGACTCCAAGATGCCTTGCTCAGTCTCGGAATCCAATTCGCTTGTGGCCTCATCAAGGATTAGTACGGAAATCGGTCGCGCCAGGGCCCGCGCCAGGGCCACGCGTATGCGCTCACCGCCAGACAGACGGCTTCCCCGCTCGCCGACCTGGGTCTCGATCCCGTTGGGAAGCCGCTGGAGAATCTCGTCGCAGCCTGCCAGTCGCGCCGCCTCCCGCAGGCGCTCCAGGCTTGCCTGCGGGTGCCCGTATCGGATGTTTTCCTCGATGCTCGCGTCGAAAAGGAATGGCTCTTGAGATACAATACCGATTTGCCTGCGCCATGAGTTCAGGTCGATCGTCGAAATGTCCTGTCCATTAACGAGGATACGCCCGGCTGAACAAGGATAGAAGCTGATAAGCAGATCAATAAGCGTTGTTTTGCCCGCACCGCTCGGGCCGACGATAGCGATCCGCTCGCCGCGGCAAACTTCTATGCACACGTCGCGCAGAACGTTGTGGCGGCCGTCGTAGGAGAAGGCGACGTCCTCGAACTGGATCGTTTCAACCGTCCCGGTGACGGATTTTATTTCCGCCACTTCGGTTACATTGCCGTAAACCCACGAGATTCTCTGGACGGCCGCGACCGATTTCTGCAGTTCCACTACTGAATTAGAGATCGACTTCAGTGGTCGTTTGAGTCCAAGTGCCGCGGTCAGACAGCCGACTATTGCACCGGGAGTGGTCGCACCATGAGAAAGTTGATAATAGGCCAAGACGGCCATGGCCATCAGTGCCACGCCGTTGGTGATTTCTGCCGCCGGGGAAACCAATGATTTCAGTAGCACGCCACGTTTGCGGTAGTGCACCAGTTCTTGTCCATACTCGTAGAATCTTTTCTTCCCTAACCTTTCCAGGTTGAACGACTTCACTTGCCTGACATTGGTTAGTGATTCGACCATCCAGCCAAGAAGTTTCCCTTGGCGATCAAGAAAACTTCTTTCCGCTTTCTGCGCCCGCTTGCCGGCGGCTGTTACGCAAAGGCTCAAGACCGGAATCGAGAGGATCGCAAGAAGCGACATGGTCGCGTTAAAGTAGATCATCACCGCCACCAGGCAAACCACTCTGGCCGGGCCCTGCCACGCAGCCGAATATAGTTCGATTACGCCTGCTGCGGCCGTCTGGGCATCGTTGCTGACAAGGCTTGCCACCTCGCCGCTTCGACTTTGCATATGAAATTCCATTGAACTTTCTTGCAGACGCTCATACAAGTCATTGCGGATGTCGTTGCTGAGGCAGACGTGAAGAATTGTGAGGATATACTTGTTGAGAATCTCAAGACCACTCCGCAGACTGACTGCGCCAAGTCCTACGCCCATCCAGAACAGGATGGCCTTGAGTGGCGCGTCGTGGGTGAAGAGATCGGTCACCTGCTTGAAGGCCCATGGAAGCACGCCGCCGAGGGCCGCCAATGGAATCGACATCAGAAACGCGGCAAGAAGACGCGAACTATAGGGACGCGCGTACTGCCAAAGGAAACCAAGACAGCGCTGGTTAGCGGCGCTCCAAGCAGACGAATCGCCCGCCTGTTCTGTCCCTACGCCTGCCGTCACTGCGGAAATAGCACGCGTTTTCATCTGGCCCTCGCTGCCACGGTCCCTCTGCCTGCACCACCAAGCCAATAGGTAAGGCAGGGGCCGTCTGCATAAGATCCTCCTGGTTCCGAGAAACACATTTTGAGGTGGCTATTTGATGGCGTGTTCGGCGCACCGCGCAATCAACCACTCCCCCAGCACTTCCGGGTCCGGGCCGGTCCCGAGTGAATATGTCCCGACGTTAGACAAAAGACCGCAGAGGTGAGAAACCGAGTCCCTGGTCATCTGCTGCCTGCGCGCGAAAGTATGAGACCTGATCAGTTTCCCTAGCGCATCAGCGGTGGGCATTGGCTTGATAAACGGCCCCTTTTTTGTCACGTTGACAAAATAGATTACCTTTGCTCTACACCTGTCAATCATACAGTCAGGCCCGTAGACCTCATAGGGCGACACCATCAACTTGCGCGAGATAGGGTCGCGGCGTGGACGGTCGGAGAATGGGGCGATCTCTTTGAAAAAGGCGATCGTCTGATCCGTCAGGTTCATAGGCTCGGGAATTCCAAATAGGCTGACCCCGTCAGGCTCCGCCTGGCTGACAATCAGATCGTCGGACAGAATCCGCGCTCCCTTGCGCAGGACCGCCAAGGCCGTTGTTGTCTTTCCTCCACCGCTGTCGGCGGAGATCACGATTCCTGTGTCATTTGGGCACAGCAGGGCCGCTCCGTGCAGGAGCGCGCCGCCGCGCGCCAGCAGCGCTTCGCGTAGTACAGGAACCAGCACCGATGATACGGATAGAGGGGTGAGCCGGCTGGTTTTCTTGCAAAAAACGTATCGTAATTCATCTGCCGCTGCCGAAAGCCATGCGCAATAGAGAGCGTGCTCGTTGGCTGCGACCGCCGCCTTATCCCCGGCCAGGCCGTAGAACATGAGCACATCCTCAGATGGGCTGCATGCGGACACCTCCTCAGACAGCCATTCGGGCAGCACATCACGGATTTGATTCCCCGTCACCACAAACGCTTTAAGCGGAACCGCTCCCTCCAAGGAAGGCTTCCACGACATCCGGAACATTACCTCAAGGGCGGAACGGACGGCCGATTTGGGTCCCTGTATCGAAACATTCAGCCCTGGAAGCGAATATATGCCCATAGTGCTATCGCCCATCAGTTAGATAAGTCTGGAAAATAATACTGAAAAACGACTCCTCCGGGATTGACATGGAATAATGAAAGGTCTTTCAAGGACAGTTCAGTGAACGGGTTGATTCATGGCGCGCCAGCCGGCAAGAATTACCCCAATAGCAAGAACAAATCGGGCAGTTTCACCTTAATCGGAAACTACCCGACCTTTCCAATCTTTGCTATCATTGATAATAGAGTATGAGGGGAATAGTCTTCCAGCCGCCAATAACAATACGGCAAGCCCCTTTCTGAAACTCCCGTGAGCAATAATCTCTTTACCCAGACGGGGTACCAACAACTTCATCGCGAAAGCCTACAACTCAAGTTTTCCGCGCCAAGCGACACATCCTACCACTCAGGTTGGGGATTAAACATAGGTATAATAGTAGTACGTGGTGCTCACGGACTCCAGAGGCTCGTGCCGATGAAACGTCGGAGCTTCGTATGGCTTTTTTCCTGTTTCATTCTCCCTTGTTTCACTCTCCCTTGTTTCATCATCCTTCATTCTCTTGCCTCCTTTTCTGCTTCAGCTTGACGATCCAAAAGTTCCTGCTCCATCAAACCAACGACAAAGGCTTCCACGTCTTCCCGCGCCTTATCGGAACTCACATCGTACTCATCTACTACCATCCGAACCGCTTGTTCCATACTTTTGCCTTCTGATAGGGCCAGCCAAGTAATACGTCCCTGTTCATTGAATGTATAGTACTCTCCGGAACTCAATTTCAGAACAACCATCTCTCCACTAACATCTCGCCACGTAACATCGTCGGTTGGTTTGAAAGTGGTATTTCCCAATAGCTCCGTTGTCATCCCTATTCTCCCCGTATCGAATCTCTAGAGTAGTCAATTCGAACAGTCAGTTCTGTGTCGCATAATGCCGCTATCTACGCCAAAGTTGACCCAATAGGCAATATCTCCTGCCGTATTCCCCATTGCAAAAGGATATAAAACTTCGGTTTTGAGTTGTTCGTAGAACTTGCAGCCGTTTAGTGTCAACCAACAATGCCCTCTAGTTCGCACAGAAGACCCAAGATTCCGAAGGCCAATATTTAAAACAAGCGGCTCGCCCCATCTTCTCAAAACCGCGGCCGCCGCGTAGCACCGATAGAAACATCTGTGTTTGCTGCGAAATAGCAACCGATCCACCAAACCGTCAATCAAGCGAATTGTTTGAGTAATCCTCTCTTCTGATAATAAGGGCTCTATTTTGACAGGCGGTAGTCGCAGTCGGTCAAGTCGTCTCCCTCGCATGGCACGCCGCGCTTCAATAAGCGCCACCAACGTCCAAAAAATCACCTGAAATCGCCACGCCACCAAAACAAGCGCTTCATCCCATGAACCCGAAAACTGCCTGCCCGTTTTGAACACTGTTACAAGTTTTGACATGACGCTTTTTGATTAAATGATAAACCAGTACCACAAAAGTGTAAACAATCTTAGATGGTTATAACTCCCCGTTCTTTTTCATTTTATTACCAGAGCACCTGTAAACTGTCAATGCATTTCTTGCCCAAATAGATAACAGCACTGCCAGACACAAATATGCTCCGAGCCTTCGGCTCTGACGCTTCAGCTTTCTATAGGTTTGGCCTCTTCAATGAGCATGATGGGAATGTCATCCTTTATTTCATAAAGGAGTTTGCAATTATCACAGATAAGTCCATCTTTTGTTTCATTCAGATATATGTCACCTTTGCATTTGGGACAGGCCAAGATATCCAATAACTCCTGACTGATTGCCATGATTCTACCTCCTTTCTGAATCCGGACAAGCCGGAAAAGCTCAAGGCTAAAAGTACAAAGAAAGAAATAGAATTACTCAACTAAACCCTTAATCCAATCATATTCCGTCTTAAGACCATCCTGAATCAACACTTTCGGCTTATATCCAAGTTTTTCTTTTGCCTTGGCCATATCGGCCATAGTGTGCCGCACATCCCCCTTTTGCTTAGCCTCGTAGTCGACCTCTAGTTCTCTGCCCGCTATCTCCTTTATTATTTCAATGACCCCATTCAAAGTAATGCGTGAGCCTCCCCCGATATTGAATACTTCACCCGGCAAAGCTTTTTCGAAAGCCAGCCAGTTTGCCTCCACAATATCGTCCACGTGTGTGAAGTCTCTGCTCTGTTCCCCATCCCCGTATACTTTAAGTGTTTGGTTCTCCAGTGCCCATCTGAAAAAACGGTGAAAGGCCATGTCCGGCCGCTGCCGGGCACCATATACCGTGAAATATCGCAGTGAAATCGCAGGTATTCCAAAATTTTTGTAGTAAAGAAAGCAAAGGTGTTCAGCAGCCAACTTTGAAACACCATAAGGGGAAACAGGACACGGTAGAGAAGATTCCCTCATGGGAAGATCTTTGGTATCCCCATAGACCGAAGAGGAGGAAGCATAAACGAATTTCTTGACAGGACTTTCCCTGCATGCCTCAAGCAGCATCTGGGTGGCAAGTATATTGTTATCACAGTAAATCTTAAACGTCTTACCCCAACTCGCCCGCACACCCGCCTGGGCCGATTGATGAAAAACGACATCAATTCCGTCCATAAGTTTTACCAAATCTACCTCAAGAAGATTTGCTTCAACAAATTTAAAATTTTTATCCCTCCTCAAGTCAGCAATATTTGCTTCCTTTATTGACCTGGGGTAGTAATCCATAAAATTATCGATACCTACTACCTGAAATCCCTTTTCTACCAAATATTCGCATAAATGCGATCCGATAAAACCGGCCGCACCTGTCACTAGAGACTTCATTTTGCCTCCTCTCCTATTCCCATATTGTGTCTATATAATAGCTTTCCGTCCTTACCGTTAATCCGCTATTTGCCGATGAATCTAACTGACGATTTGACTTCTTAAATAGCTTGCAAAGGCTTCCGTGTCATCTCCAAATGAGATGGAAACCGCCAGGACCAAGAGTCGCGGAGTTGACGGCATTTCAGTCCAAATATTGACGTAATCCTTCTCAGTAGTAACAATGTAGTCTACCTTCAGGCCCCTAGCCCTTTCCCAAATAAGCCTCAGATCTTCATGGGCATACCGATGATGATCTGGAAACTCTAGAAAACCAGCAAGATTGCCTTCAAGCTTTGCAATAGTCTTACGAAAGCGCTCGTTTCGGGCAATGCCGGAAAACGCGAAAAGCCTTCGCCCCTTCAAGCTCGCCAAATCGAGGGACTTATTTCGGCCAGCCACAAACAGCGTTTCAGGTACATGCATACACCGGAAAATCGGACGAGCTCGCGCATGGGCCTCAATTATAGAGCGCTCTCCGGTCAGATTGCAATCCTCTGTACAGTGAGTTAGGACGAAGCTACTGGCTCGTTTTATCTGTTCCACAGGTTCCCGAAGTGTGCCCCTTGGAAAGCAATAACCGTTGCCAAAAGGCCGTGTGCCGTCCAAAAGCAATAAATTCAAATCCCTTTTCAAAGGCAGGTGCTGAAACGCATCGTCAAGGATTAAGACTGATACGCCGAACCTGCTAATGGCCCGTCTGCCGGCCAGATAGCGGTCCTTTCCCACGAGCAAAGGGATCCCCTTGAGCTTTGAAGCCAACAATTGCGGTTCGTCCCCTGATGCCCGAAGTCCCATGAATGTGGTCTTGCCATCTGAGACAATACCTCCTAAACGCTGGGCATTGCCCCCATACCCTCTGCTGAGGACAGCCACCCGCAGGCCAAGCCCTTTCAATAAATTTGCCACATAGTGCACCATAGGGGTCTTTCCCGTTCCACCCACGGTTATATTGCCTATAGACACGACCTTGCACGGCAGGCTTTTCTGCTTAAGAACGCCCTTATCGTACAGATGTAGCCTAGATCTTACCCCCAGTTGGAAAAACTGGGAACATGCGTAAAGCACACATTCAAAAGGTGATGAAAAGGCCGGAGCAGCGACATCCCCTTGAGTCATCACCCGCTGTATGGAATTGCGGATTGCGGATTGTGGATTGTGGATTTGAGGTTTATACATTGTTACTTTAACCTCAACCGGGTTCAATTGGCATTGAGTAGCATGAGCGTGCCAAGACATGTAAATATCACGTTGGTTAGCCCAGTTGCTATAATTGGTGGCAATATCCCGCCATATCCCAACGATAAACAGAAGCTGTAAAGGGTCCAGTAAAGAAACGCCATCCCAATACCGTAAACAATGCTACTGGCAAACCCTTCTTTTTTTTTCCTCCACAAGGCCAAGCCAGTCCCCACAAAGCTCATGATAACACAAACAAGTGGAAAAGCTATTTTAGCACTGAGACCCACCCTGTAGCTGGTAGCATCGTACCCTTCCTCTTCCACCTCCCGAATATATGCAGACAGTTCACCGTAACTCATTTCTTCAGACTTCTTCACCACTCTGCTTATGTCTTCGGGAACAAACCCAAGCTTTGCAGGACTTTCCACCCGATAGGTTACCTTGTAGCTTCTATCATCCTTAACCAGGTCCTGCTCGACAACATTGAACAAATGCCATATTCCACCCGTGTAAACACCCTTTTTGGCATCAATCCGTTTTGTCAGGCGGAAGCTCTCGTCAAAATAGTACAGTGTTACGCCGAATATTTTTTTATCGGAAGGCTTGAAATACGTAATGTGGGAAATGGAGCGATTACCTTTGATCCAAATGTTCTTTTCCCTGGAGGTAATCGCAGACTCTTTTTTGACTTCATTGTGCCATATTTCGTTTGCCCTCCCCATGGTCATCGGGACTAACACCTCGCTGAAAAAGAAAAGGAGGACACTAAATATCAGCCCCATAACAAGGACTGGCTTGAACAGATAATAGACGCTCACCCCACCGCTTTTCAAGGCTAGTATCTCGTTATTATTGACCATTAGGCCAAAGACAATGAGCACGGCCAGCAACACCCCCACCGGCGCTATCTGTGCGACTATAAAAGGAATCTTGAGTGCAAAAAAGGCAAGGGCCGTTGAAATGGGCAGGTTGGCATCCAGAAAGTTGTCGATCTTTCCAAAAAAATCGACGGTCACATATATGCCCACAACACTGATCAGGACAATACTAAAATACTTCAGTAGTTCCTTGGTAAGGTACTTATGAATTACCGTCATAGTAACCGTTCGCCGTTCACTGTTCACCGTTGTCCGCCCTACCGAGGGCATCTGGTCATTACGACCTTCTGTTTGCCGGTGAACGGAAAACGGTGCACGGTCAACCCTCACGCTTTTCGATACCGATTCTGTCCCATTGTGTGTTAACGAAAAGGGTCAGTCTCGCCAACAGAGGCCGTTCTTTTGCACTCATGACAAGCATATATAGACCAACAGCCCCGATCACCAGGTTAGGTCCCCACATGCCGACAATCGGCGGACATACACCTGCCTCACTAAAAACCAGACCCGCAGACAGGAATAAATAGTAAATAAGAAAGAAAAACAGACCAAGAACCATTCCATAGGATCGCTTTGCAGACTTTGATTGAATCCCCAGGGGGACGGCTATAAGTCCAAAGACAAAACACGCAAAAGGGATGGAAAATTTCTTGTGGTATTCCATCAACGTCAAATAGTATTTGGCATCTTTCTCGGTAGCCTTCCCTATGCTCCGGCGTAATTCCCCCAAACTCATCTCTTTTCTCCCTTTTGGGCCATGTTCTCTTGCAGACAAAATCTGGGCGGCTCCCAGTTGAAAATCATAGATATCAAAGCTTACAGAGTGTGCGGTCTTATTCTCCTGATCCACCTTATTAATAATCCCATTGAAAAGTGTCAGCCGGAAGGCAAGCTTTTCCAAATCGCAAGAAAGCTTCCCCCTGGGAGCAACAACAGTGCTTACCATTCCCGGAGTCTGCCGGTCTTCAATAAAAACATCCCCCAAGGTCTTGTCTTGTTTGTCGATTTTGCCCACATACAGCATAACATCTTTAAAGCTGTCATTGAATGTCCTCTCTTTCAGTCCTATGTGAATATTCGACTTGGCGGTCTCAAACAATAACGCCTTAAAAGAAAGCCTTCCCCACGGAGAGCCATATATGGACATAAAACCGGTCACCAAAAACCCGATAAGACAAAAAACAAACACTGGCGAAAGAAATCTATAAATGCTGAACCCGGCCGATTTCAGTGCAATGATCTCATTGTCATTTGACAATCTAAGGAATCCAAGCAGTACACCCATCATGACCGACATAGGAACAACAAAAACCATGAAAGAAGGTATGGAGCAGATCAACATGAGGAGGACAGAAGAGAGACTCACCCTATGGTTTACGACCAGGTCGGTAATATATAGTATCTCGGCCATCAGGAAAATGAAGGTAAATAAAATCAGGTTGATGAGAAAAGGAGGTATCATTTCCCTAAAGACATATCTGCCGACAATGCTACTGACTTTCATGAATCTTTTTCGCTCTTAAGGTATGTGCCTGAAAGTGCTTTTTCCCCAAAATGCTCAATGACGTTCACAAAACACTTTTTACGATTTCATCATGATTGTTTTTTTCAAACTGCATTTCGTGAAGTTTAAAATACTCTCCATGGAGGGCTAAGAGTTCTTCATGTTTGCCCGCCTCTATAATTTTACCGTTCACAATCACGATGATCCGATCAGCGTGCCGAATAGTGGAAAGCCTGTGGGCGATCACAAAGGTCGTCCGGCCCTTCATCAGGTTTTCTAGGGCACGTTGAACTGCCAGTTCCGACTCACTATCCAGGGAAGAGGTGGCTTCATCCAGAATTAGGATGGGCGCATTTCTCAAAAGCGCCCTGGCAATGCAAATTCGTTGCTTTTCCCCTCCGGAAAGCCGCGCTCCGCGTTCGCCGACCACCGTATCAAATTTGTCAGGAAACCCCTCAATGAAATCATGAGCGTAGGCGGCCTTGACAGCTGCAATGATGTCAGCCTCTGACGCATCAAGATTACCATAACCAATATTGTTTCGAATGGTATCATTGAAAAGAATGGGCTCTTGAGTCACTATGCCTATCTGGCTACGAAGAGAGTCAATGGTTAAATCCCGGACATCATGTCCGTCAATGAGGATCGCACCTTCGGTTACGTCATAGAAACGAGGAATCAAATTCGACAGGGTGGTCTTGCCACCGCCGCTCATGCCCACCAGGGCTATAATTTCACCACTTTCGACCTCAAGGCTGATGTTTTTTAAGACCATCTGGTCTTCATATTTGAAAGAAACATTTCGGAATACGACTGAATGTGGGACCGACTCAAGTTTGGTCGCGTCATCACGTTCTACAATATCCGATTCAGTATCAAGAATGTCGTAGATTCGAACGGCTGCAGCCAGGCCTTCCTGGATGGTATTGTACAGAGGGCTGATTTTCCTGACAGGCGAATACAACATTATGAGGGCGGCCATGAAAGAAAAGAAGGTTCCGGGTGTTGAAGCCCCCGTGATGACTTTGTATCCCCCATACCAAACAATAAAGGTAATACCGATGCCGCCCAGCAGTTCCATGATGGGCGAAGACATAGATCTAATCCTTACCGCTTTTATTTCATACTTGAACAACCGAAGGGTTTTCTCAAAAAAACGCCTGCTTTCATAGGATTCCATCCCAAAGGCCTTCACGATCCTGTTGCCCGTGAAGACCTCGTGTAGAAAGGAACTCATGTCGGCAATAGCTTCCTGGCACTGGGTACTCAGGTACCGCATTCGTCTCCCGAATCTCACAATAGCAACTAAGGCTACAGGAAAGACCGTGATTGCAATCAAGGCGAGTTTCCAGTCGCGGTAAAAGATAACAAACAGCAAGCCTATAATGGTAAAGAAATCCTTTAACACTCCTGTGACAGCATCGGAGACCATCCCCTTAACAATGTTAACGTCATTGGTAATCCTTGCCATCAAGGTGCCTGTCTCATATTTGTGGAAAAAAGAGAGAGGCAACGTCTGAATGTGACTGCACAACTCATCACGCAATTGTTTGATAATGCTATGCCCCACAAACTTCATAAGATAAGCCTGCCCAAAAAAGCATGAGCCTTTCAACACGTAGAGCACGATGAGGGCAAGTGGAAGGATATTCAACATTCTCATATCTTTCTTGAAAAATATCTCGTCCAGCACAGGCTTTACAAGATAGGCCGTTGCTGCAGTCAACGATGCCACCAGCATCATGCACAACATGGCCACAAGGAGACGAAGCCAGTATGGTTTTACAAGCTCCAATATTCTCCGGTAAGTTTTTGACAAGTCTGCGCGGTGCTTATTGTTCTTAGCCATATTGCCCACAAAACATGAAGGGGTTTGAACTTAGGGGCTTATCCCCAATTGGGAGTACTGGAAAGCGAGCTAAAGTTGAGAACCGGAAAAAACCTTTCTTAAAAAGCTATTTTACTCCTTTGACTTTAGGCACTTTAGTTCACTTCAGCTCACTTTAGCTCACTTTAGTTCACTTTG
>JAUWMM010000080.1 GCA_030613145.1 Desulfobacterales bacterium
CTGCGGGGTTGCTTGTGCGACGTACCTCGGTACGCCTCCGCGCAACCCCTTGTTTTCCTTGACCTTGCGGAAAATTGCTCATTTCTGAATTGGAAACTTACGCTAGTGCCCATTGAGTTTTTACGATTCGTGGATGGGCACGAATTAGAATTGTCTTAGACTGCTAAACTTATGATTTTAGAGAGTATACTTCAATGGAAAATCTAACAAGCAAGCAAGAGCAAGTATTAATGTTCCTCACCGAGTTAAACGCAGGGCATGGCCTTCCGACCATAAATATGGCGTGTCGATTGGAGGCTTGACGCACAATCTCCTTTTAGGTATATATCCATTTAAACTGTTTCAAAACTCTTTGATAACTCCATTCTGTCCGTTTTTCCCTATAATTCTCAGCGAAGCGTTACAAAATTGTAACTGTTTGAGGGCGGTACCCCGAATTTTACAATTTAAACGAAGCGAGCCTATAACTTTCAAAAATGGCCAAACAGACCCCAAACAGACCAAGGATAAGTCTTTTGAAACAGCCTATAAAAAACAGATTCTTACTATTAATTGCCGACTTTCCGCCCTGCCAGACGATTACGATGGAAATGCGGGAGGGGCGTTGTTTTTCGAAAGTAAACTGCATACGTTTGATCCGCACACGGAGTCTTGATGGCACGTAAATTCGTCTTAGGACTTGCGACCCTCATTTTTATGGCCTCCGGCTATATTACTTTTCTCGCCGTACGCGGCCCTGTACCGACAAGAATTCTGAACGGATACGTTCATCATCGGAATAATGGCAAAGGTCGGCCTGACAAAGAGTTTGCAGGCAGAGTTGTCAAGAGAAAAGACCAATCCACAAGCAGTATGAAAGGTTTGGAAAGAGAAACCAGCCCATTTCAGAAGAAAGCGGGTAATTCCGGAAATGAATTGAAAGTCCAGCAACAGCCGCAATCTGTCTTCGACGAGAAACTGGCAAGGATCGAGGAAGAGAAAGAAACATACCAGGCGCAGGTGGCCGTTCTTCAGAACCAGGTTTCTCAGCTCCAGGAAAATCTTGGTCTGGCACGGAAATCCCTGAAAGAAGCGGAGCAGACACATGCACCGCAGCAGGTTGTTGAAGAAATAGCAAGGGCATCCCTTGAGAAAGAGGCCCACAGGACACAGGTGGCGAATCTGGATGAAAATATCGAGGTCTTGCAGGGTGAACCTGCGCAGGCATGGCAGGATAAAGCGGCGGCCAGAACCGTTTCCTCAAAACCGAACTCCGACGGTGAAAACAGCGAAGAAATAGTAATTGCATTAAACGGCTTCTTTGCTTCGGGCCAGAAAATTACTTCTAAGAAATCACAAGACATTATCAAGCAAAAGGCCGAACAAATCAAAGCGATGCCGAACTATAGAATCAGCGTGGAGGGACACACAGACAGTATTCCGGTGGGGAATACCGGCTCTAATTTGAGGTATACAGACAATATGGGCCTGTCATACTGGCGGGCGATGTCAGTGGCCATGCAGTTGATAGAGCTTGGGATAGATTCCAGGAGGATAACGGTCAGGGGCTACGGAAAAACCAGGCCAGCGGCTTCGAATGAAACCCCTGAAGGTAGGGCGAAAAACCGGCGGGTCGAAATCAGGATGATCAGGGATTAAGGCTCACAAACCACAACTTCAACAGACTTTTATCGATTGACCCGTCAAATGAAAAACATGATACCTTTGAAAAACGCGACATTTTTTTGTCAGGCAAGGAAGGCAAAAATTTTAACCGGAGGAATACATTATGTATTTAGAGGATTAAAATTCGAAGCCTGACGCCGCATCACGAAAAAATGACAGTTTTGCAAAGGTCTCAAACATATTCCCGGGAACTTAGTATATGTATGCCAAACATTTCGGATTGAACGCATTGCCCTTTGAGAACTCACCTGACCCGGCCTTCTTTTTCGACCGAGGGCAGTACAACCAGGTCCTGGCAACTATGACCGACTCCGTCCTTGCCGGACGGGGGTTAATGGTCGTGTCCGGTCCCATTGGTGCGGGCAAGACGACTTTGAGCCACAAGCTGATGAGCGATCTTACAAAGAATACAAAGCTGATCTGGTTTGTGTCCCCACCGCTCACCGTAGACGAAATGATCATGTTTATCGCCGAGGAACTCGGTATTCCCTATGAGGAACAGGCTCGCGTTTTCGTAATCCGGGATATCCGGGCAAAGCTACTTGAGTTGAACGAATCAGGCGGGCGTTGCCTGTTGGTCATTGACGAGTCGCATCTGATTAATGACGAGGTCTTGGAAGGTGTGCGAATACTGACCAATCTTGAACAAGGCGCTACCAAGCTGCTGCAGATCATCATGCTTGGGCAGGAAGAGTTGACAGAAAAACTGGCCAGGCCTGAACTCAAGGCATTCAAGCAGCGCATAGAGACACAAAAAGTACTCGGGAGGATGGATTCAGAGAAGGTTCGGGAATACGTGCAGCATCGATTGAAAGTGGCTGGTGCAGTTCCCGGTCTGTTTTCAGACAATGCCATTGAAATGGTTGCCCATGCGACCGGCGGCATTCCACGCGTGACAAATTCTCTTTGTCAAACCGCTATGAGAATGGTCTATGAACAACAAAAACACGTTGTCGAACCCAAAGATGTGCATAATGCCGCCGAGGAACTGGGATGCGCACGGGAAACCTTCCATTATATGATAAAATTCAAATCACAGAAAAAAGCGCCCACATCTGTGGAGCCAGGGCAAAGTTCCAATGACAAGCTGACGCAGGGAATGAAGTCCATACCCGAGCAGTTACCGCTTAAACAGGACGGGGCCAGGAAAGAAATGATCTGGTTCTGGCCGCTGGCTCTGCTGTTTCTGTCCTTAGTATCTCTGACAGCAAGCCTGTGGTATTACGCTCAACGCTTTAATCTGCTGGGCTAAAATGCCGGGGCATGAAATCGAACTATCCGTTTCACCTTTAATATTTTATGTGAATACCCATATGTAGACTCCGAAAAGTAACAATCTTAAGCTCAGTCCGCCTCATACGGATCTCTGGAGTGAAAAAAAGACAAGGCCAAACAAGCAAATGTTAAACGCGTTCCTCCAAGAATGTCTTATACTTTCATTGCCGGCTGCAATAAAGGCCGGGGCAGCCATACTTGACGTTTATCGGGGTGATATTGATGTTTCGTACAAGGAGGACAAGACGCCACTGACGGTCGCTGATGAACGGGCCCACACCATCATTATGAACCACTTATCAGTACAGCACCTGAAACATATTCCTATTCTAAGTGAAGAAGGAAAACACACCCCATATGATACGAGAAAAAAGTGGGAATACTTCTGGCTCGTTGACCCCCTGGACGGAACCAAGGAATTCATTAAGCGAAGAGGTGAATTCACCGTAAATATAGCCTTGATCCACGAGCACAGGCCCGTGCTGGGGATTGTGTTCGTCCCGGCCAGGGGCTTTCTCTATTTTGCTGCAGAAGGACTTGGTTCTTATAAGCTGGAAAACGCAGAGATAGTCGACCAATTTTTCAGTGACAACGAGGGGACAAAAAAAGGTAGCGCACCGCTCGACAGTGTTGTCGATTTGGCAAAGCGGTTGCCACTGGATCAGCCAGGCAATAGATCAGTGAGCAAACTAACGGTCGTTGGTAGTCGTTCGCATTCCACAAAAAGTATTTCAGATTTCGTCCAAACTCTGAAACAAAAATGTGGAGAGGTAGAATTCATCCCAGCAGGCAGTGCTTTGAAATTTGGCTTGATAGCAGAAGGTAGCGCACACATATACCCACGACTCAGCCCAACCATGGAATGGGATACAGCAGCCGGACAGTGTGTTGTTGAACAAAGTGGCGGGGCCGTATTACGCCCAAAAGAGAAAATGCCACTTGAATATAATAAGAGCGAGCTTCGCAATCCTGATTTTATCTGTACTGGCAAGCATTCGAGAGACCTTGAGCATCTATTCCTTGCTTAGATAGTGCCTAAACGAAAACTCATAGTCAGGCAAAATCCGAATATCGAAAACCGAAATCCGAAACAAATTCGAATACCGAATGACAAAATGACCAAAACTAGTACATTGAAAATTCAATATTTATGTCATTGTTTCGGATTTCGTGTTTAGCGCAAGCTTCACTTCGTGTCGGATTTCGAATTTTTGACCGAAAAAACAGAGGCTTTTGGACAAGCAATAGATAACAATAAAGGAGTCTGCGGAAACAAGTCGAAAACAAGGGGGCTTCAATTCTTTGACCCCGTAGCTCCGTGCGTCTTTCTGTTTCTCATGTCAGTATGTATTCAATGACTCAATTATTTTTCAGGAACCTCCGCTTCCCGACAGGCTATAGCATTCTATTTGCTTGTATATTGCTGCTGGGAAGCGGATGCGGAGCGCTTCGCCGAAGTGCAATCCGCAATCTTGCCGGAGTCTTTTCGGATCCGCCAGGATCAAATGTATTTGTGCAGGACGACGATCCCGAGTTGATTCGCGACGCCTTACCATTTGCCCTCAAGACTTACGAGGCACTTCTGGCCTCGGACCCGAGGAATCGCGATCTCTTTCGGGTCACGGCTGGTGGATTTGTAAATTATGCTAATGCATTTGTCCACGAGGAAGCAAAGAGACTAGAAGAACTCGATTTCCAGCGTTCACAGGATTTACGACGTCGAGCGACGAAGCTGTATCTACGCGGACGAAATTATGCCTTGGCTGGCCTGACCATTGATTATCCTGACTTTGAAAAGAAACTGCGCAAAGATCTTAAACAGGGCCTTGATACTTTATCACCAAAAGATGTGCCGCTGCTCTTTTGGGCTGCCGCGGGCTGGGCAGGGGCCATTTCCACGGATGTGAATAACATGTCTCTTATTGCGGAACTTCCCATGGTAGAGGCCATGATGCGCCGGGCCCTGGAACTAGACAAATATTTCGAAGGCGGGGCCATTCATGAGTTCTTCATAACGTATGAGGGGAGCCGGTCGGAAGCTATGGGGGGAAGTGCAAAACGCGCTCTGGAGCACTTCGATCACGTTGTGAGCCTCACCCGGGGCGAGAAGGCGTCGCCTTATGTATCACTGGCGTCATCTGTTGCTGTGCGCAAACAAGATTACAAAATGTTTAAAGGCCTCTTGCATAAAGCCCTTGCCATTGATCCGGACGCTGTGCCCGAATGGCGGCTTGCCAACATATTGGCGCAGGAAAAAGCCCAGTGGTTGCTGGATCACAGTCCGGAACTTTTTCTGGATTACGAGGAGTAACTGCAAGTTAACACCCCCACCCTGCCCTCCCCCTTCAAGGGGGAGGATTTGGGAGGGGGTGAAAAGAGGGGACTGAACCTTGAAAACATTGATCGTTTGGGTATGTATTCATTTGCTTGCACTGGGAGTTACCCCTGCGTTCTCACAAGTGATCAAACTTGGCACGATTGCGCCTGAAGGCTCGCCCTGGCATGAAACACTGTTGGAAGTAGCTCAAAAGTGGAAGGAGCTGAGCAATGGCAGGGTTACGGTCAGAATCTATGCGGGAGGTGTGGTCGGCGACGAAAAGGACATGTTACGCAAGGTCCGCATTGGCCAATTGCACGCCACGGCCCTTACGAGCTCAACCCTTCTGGAAATTATTCCCGACATCGAGGTCATTTCATTCCCCATGTTGATCCGAACCGATGGAGAACTTGACTATGTCATAGAAAAGCTGGGTCCCGAATTCGAAGCCCGCTTGGCCAAAAAGGGATTTAAAGTCCTCAGCTGGAGCTCTACGGGCTGGGTCTACTTTTTCACAAAAGAACCGGTTATTACTCCTGAGGATATGAAAAAGCGGAAGCTTTTCTTCTGGGGGTCGGATACGACCTATGTGGAACTGCTGAAGAACTCGGGATTCAATCCTGTCCCCCTGGCGATCACCGACTTGCTGCCATCACTGCAAACCGGCCTGGTGGACTCGTTTCCTGCACCGCCAACCGCGGCGTTGTTGTTCCAGATGTTTGCATTGGCACCCAACATGACGGACCTTCGCTGGCAGCCGCTTCCAGGAACAACGGTCATCTCAATGCGGCAGTGGAACAGGATCCCTCCGGATCTGCGCCCGTTACTTGAAGATGTCGCCCGCAAGGCCGGGACTCGTTTGCAGAAGCGAATTCGCGAATTAGAGCAAGAGGCGATTGTGGCCATGAAGAATCACGGGCTTACTGTTCATGCAGTTCCCCCGGAGGTCGAAGAATATTGGAGAACTCTTGTTTGGGAAAAAGGATATCCGGTCTTTGTGGGACCACGCTTTTCCAAAGAGATGTTCGATACCGTTCTTAAGATACTGGATGAATACCGTGGAAGCTCAAAGCGGCCTTGATCTTCGTTTCGGCCATGGCCACCGTTATCTTGTTTGGTATCCCTTCACGGGGCTCAATATGCCCTCTGTCATTGCGAGCGGAGAGAAGCAATCTCATGGTTGATACCTCAGGGATTGCTTCGTCGCTACGCTCCTCGCAATGACGAAAAGGAATCCACGTTAACGGTTACCTTTTTTGTATTTCCCGATTCCAATCCCCACTTCACCGAAAGCTGAAAAGTTGCGACCTGTGCGGTTAGTACATTCATGACTTTGGCAACACCATTAAAATCCCCCCATCCCCCCTTTACTAAAGGGGGGCAAGGAGCGAGTATCTTCGGCCGCCTGACTTGGTGGGCAGGCCGGACCGAGGACGCCATCCTGATCATAGCGCTGTTGCTCATGGCGTTGATCCCGGTTGTCGAATTGGTTGGGCGCTCCTGGTTCAATACCGGTATTCCAGGCGCAACAGAATACCTCCAGCACCTCACACTATGGATTGGGTTTCTCGGCGCCATGCTCGCCACACGGGAAGGCAAACACCTGAAGATCGCCGCAGCTATCCAGTGGCTTCCGCCGCGCGTCAGCCGCATAGTTGATTATCTGGGTGCCTCCATCTCGGCTGCTGTTTGTGCTGGGTTGTTTGGTGCCAGTCTGGCACTGGTGGTAGCCGAAGCGCCCGCATTACCTTCATGGACGGCCAAGGTCATACCTGACTTCGTCGAGCATTTGCTCGATCCCTTTGGTCTCTTTGAGAGTGGCGGCTTGACAACTATCGGAGGGTGGATCCCAATCTGGGCCGCCGAAGCCGTTATGCCCCTTGGCTTCGCCGTAATGGCCATTCGTTTCATTCTCCATGCGTCAAAGCGCACTTGGGTTAGAGCGCTGGTTGGGCTCAGTCTTCCGGGAGTGATGCTGCTGCCGATCCTTTGTTCCGGCTCTGCTTCACAACTTGTTCTTCCGGGGCTGATCTTGCTGGTGGCGGCGGCAGTCCTGGGAATGCCTATCTTCATCTTGCTGGGTGGCGCGGCTCTCTTGCTTTTCTGGGGTGATGGCGTAACGGTCGCCGCCATACCTGCCGAGACGTATCGTATAGTGGCATCACCGATCTTTCCGACCATACCGCTGTTTACGCTGGCCGGCTTCATTCTTTCTGAAGCGCATACTAGCGAACGCCTGGTTTGCGTCTTCAGGACGCTCTTCGGATGGTTTCCGGGTGGGTTGGC
>JAUWMM010000109.1 GCA_030613145.1 Desulfobacterales bacterium
GTTCTTAGCCATATTGCCCACAAAACACGAAAGGGTTTGAACCTAGCGCCCTTCAGGCGAAGCAGATGCTGGATGCTGGATGCTGGATTTGTGTATCAGTTTGTATCGTTGTCCAGTATCAAGCATCCAGTATCCAGTATCGTTGTCCAACAGCTGACCCGTGATTTCAATAAGGTGTAAAAACCCCCCAAAAATATCACTCTATCGCATGACCATAGTATTGATCCGCTGTTCTTGTAATTCGATTGAGCTCCTCTTCTACCCTTTTGCGACAAACCTCTTGCCCCTCTCCATCAATGTTCCCCGGCACTGAGATAGGTGTGCCATAGATAATGCTACCCTCAGTGAATGGATAAGGCAGTATAAAACGGTCCCAGCTGGCAAAAACCTTTAACTTCTCAGCGCTGTAGCTGAGAGGTACAATAGGGAATCCTGTCTTTTGAGCCAGAGTTATGATACCGGGCTGAACCTTGTACCGCGGTCCCCTTGGACCATCCGGGACCACAACCCCAGGACGAACCTCCTCCTTAAGAATCCTGATTAACCTTGCCAAGGCACGAACGCCGTGCCGTGAGGTGGACCCTCGGATTGTTTTATGTCCTTGACTCTTCAGTATCTGCGCAATAATCTCCCCGTCCTTGGATCTGCTTACAAGTATGGCAGCACCCAACCGCTTGTAAAGGTAGCTGAGCACAAGTATTCTTGAATGCCAAAAGGCAAAGATAAATCTCCTTGACTCGATCTCCGCCCTAGCCTTCTCAAAGTCAACAACCCGAATCCGCATCGTGCTGCAAATCAGGTTCATCAAACCTTTTCCAAGCCAGCCGATCAGCCACCACTTCAACCTATTCGATTTCGGAATGCGGAATGCGGAATGCGGATTTACGTGACACGTCATTTCGATGTAACCTCAAAATAGTAGATAGTACGGTGGGCACCGCCCAACAACAACAATGATACACCTTTTTTGGTGGGCAACGCCCACCCTACGAGCTGATTTCCATTCCCATTCTTTTCATTCCGCATTCCGTATTCCGAAATCCGAAATTTAAATGCCCCCTTCAGTGCCCCGCAAGCAACCTGATGGCCACCTCCGCAGTCCGTTTGGAGGCCCCCGAGGTGCCCAAGCTCTGTCCAACGCGACGCAGCTGGCACCTGATTTCAGCAAGCCCTTTTTCGTCTCTGAGCATCTGTAACACCCGGCTGGCAATATTTTCAGCCGACGCTTCGTGCTGAATCAGCTCTGGCACGATCGGTCTTTCTGCAACCAAGTTGGCCATACCGATATGTTTTACGCGAATCAGGCGCTTTCCAAGCCAGTAACTGAGGGGCGATACTTTATACACGATGATCATGGGCGTGCCCGCTATGGCCGCCTCTAATGTCACGGTCCCAGAAGCTGTTATAACCAATGCAGCTTCATCCAGTACGTCTCTAAGCCCATCACGCAGGATCAAAGGCCTTGAGGAGGTTCCTCCTTCAACAATGGCCTCTACCAGAGTTGTGTCCACCGTAGAGGCCACAGGTATGGCAAAGCGGATACCTGGAAGTTGTTCCGAAAGAATATCTGCCGCCTGGACCATGGTGGGAAGGTGACGCGTAATCTCCCCGTTTCGGCTTCCAGGCAGCAGCCCGATCAGCAAGCTGTCTCCCTTGAGATTTTTCTTTTTCCCCCTTGATGTCTCGGACGTCACGCTGTCCAGTAAGGGATGCCCGACAAAGGTCACGGGGACATTTGATTTCTTGTAAAAGTCTACCTCGAAAGGGAAGATCACGACCATATGATCAACTAAGTTTTTGATCTTTTTTACTCTCCCGGTCCGCCACGCCCATACTTGCGGACTAATGTAATACATGACTGGGATACCCAGTTTCTTGGCCACGGTGGCAACGTGCAGGTTAAAGTCCGGAAAATCAATCAAAATAAGGAGGGCAGGGCGAAGTCTATTTAGCCCTTTCTTGACAATCCTGAGAGCACTCAGAATGATCTTGAATTTCAACAAGGCCTCTGAAATCCCGACGACAGCTATTTGGGAATTGTCAACCATTAGGTGAACGCCGGCCTGTCGAAGGGCGTTTCCACCTACTCCGAAGAAATCAAGGTGAGGGTCGAGCGCCCGCATGGCTCTTACCAGATGTGCCCCGTGAATGTCACCGGAGGCTTCTCCGGCAATGATCATGATCTTTTTCATTTCTATTCGGGGCTTGCCGATGAACAGGCTGGTCCTTCATCAAATCCCCACTCCAAACCTAAGATGACTTGTCCCATCCTGGAAACTTCTTGTTGGTTTCCTCGATCTGGTCCATGATGCAGAGGGCAACCCGCAGGGCATTCCGCCCGTCCCTACCCGAAACCACCGGCGCCTCACGATTTCTTACCGACCGCACAAATGCCTCCAGCTCAGATTCCAGAGAATCGGCTTCCTCAAAGCTTGTTCGCTGCAAAGACATGCCGGGGATAGGAAGGTCAGTGCCTTTCCCATCCTGTTGGATTATCGTGATCTCGTTATTCGCATAATCGACCGAAACATAGGTATCTTTTTGAAAAATACGTATCTTCCGCATGTTTTTCAGGGAAATACGACTGGCAGTTATATTGGCAACACAACCATTCTCAAAGACCAGCCGCACGTTGGCGACGTCCACGCGAGAAGATATGACCGGAACACCAGCCGCATGAATGCTTTTGAGTTCGGACCTGACAAAATTTAGTATGATATCGATGTCATGGATCATCAAATCTAAAACGACATCCACTTCGGTTCCCCGTTCCTTAAAAAAACTTAAACGGTGAGATTCTATGAACAGAGGACGGTCCACTACTTCCCTCAGGGCTATAACCGCAGGATTGAATCGCTCCAGATGTCCGACCTGGATGATTGAGCCATGGGAATCTGCTATCTTGATTAGAGTATTTGCCTCCTCAAGAGTCTCTGTTATAGGCTTTTCGATCAAGACATTTACATTATTTTCCAGGAAATCACGGCTGATCGAAAAATGAAGGGGGGTGGGCACAACCACGCTTACTGCATCCACTTCTTTTATTAGATCTCTGTAATCTGCAAAAAATTCCGTTCCAAGGCGTTTTGCAACACTATCCGCCCTTTCGGGCATAATGTCTACCACACCGGCAAGCTTCACCCCATCCATCCGGGCATATTTCTCAGCGTGAAACTTCCCCAGATATCCTACTCCAACGACCCCTACACGTATTGGTTCTATTACTCGTTCAGATTTCAAGGGCCTACCCCTATTCTATGCCTATGATCGCAATCTTGTTACGATCGGCCAGTGCAATCATCTCTTCCCTCTCAAAGACCACCGTCTTGCCTGCCTCAACAGCCAAGGCCGAGGCTCGAACATCACTCATGGTCTGAATGGTCTTGACCGCGACGACCGGCATATCAAATCGCATATCCTGGTTGGGTTTGCTTGCCTTAACAACAACAGTCTTTTCTCTTCCAAGCTTCCCTCCTCGAGTTATGGTGGCATCAGTACCATCAATAGCCTCAACCGCCATCACTGACCTGTCCCGAACCACAACGGTCTGGCCGATATCTAACCTGCCAATCTCCTTGACTATATGCCATCCGAAACGCACATCAGCCATCTCGGATTTGGTCGGCTTGCGTCGTGTCCAACATCCTTTTTTTGCCAGGAGTGCAGGCAGCAACAATGTCGAAGGGTGAATCGCTATCCCCTCTTTTTCTATCTCGCCGACAAAGGCCCGCAGTAGTCCATCATCCAGCGTATGATCCATAGTGGCCAGGATCTTCATGGCCTTCAGGTCCGGCCTCACCCCTGAAAACATCTTGGTCTTGGTAATGGCCCCAGCCAGCACCGCATCCCTGACTTCATTTTCTTTAAAAAATGCAATAAGTCGTTTCAATTGACCGATCTTTACCCACCTTATCGCATCTACAAGGATTTCCAGTCGGGAGTCGGTTTCCCCCACGTGGGCTACTGCGTAAACCTTCAAACCCCTTTCCCTGGCCGCCTTTGAAAAAATGATGGGAAACTGTCCGCTTCCCGCAATGACTCCGATTCGTTCCACCCTACCTCGTTATTCCCCGCTCGGAGGACTTGACAAACTTTATAAAATTAACGACCTCCGGTATCTGATCCACCTCTGCAGTGACCCTTTCAATCCCTTCGTTCAAGGTCAATCCGAGTCGAAATAGGATTCTATAGGTCTTCTTGAGGGCAAGCATGGTCTCCTTTGAAAAGTTGTGCCGCTTCAAACCCACGGCATTCAACCCATAGAGCCTGGCGCGAGGTGTGCCCGATACCAGCACGTATGGTGGAATATCCTTCGTCACACCAGTCATGCCACCTATATAGGCGTAGTCTCCAATCCGCACAAATTGGTGAACTGCTACAAAGGCACCAAGGATGGCATAATCTCCCACCCTGATATGTCCGGCAAGGCTAGCAGCATTGGCAAAGATTACCTTTCGCCCGGTGAAGCAATCATGTGCAACGTGAGTATAGGCCATCAAAAAATTCTCTTCGCCGATCTCGGTGATTCCCCCGCCTAACTCTGTCCCCCTGTGAATTGTCACAAATTCTCGGATTGTTGTTCCCCGACCAATCTTAACAACCGACTTCTCTCCCTTGAATTTCAAGTCCTGAGGAACAGCACCTATGGCTGCGTGTTGAAAGATGTGACAATCGCATCCAAGGGTCGTGTACTGATCTATCGTCACATGAGAGCCAATTATGGCCCCAGAATGGATCTGAACGTCACTGGCAATTACAGTAAAGGGCCCAATCTCAACATTAGAATCTATCTCTGCCCCTGGGTCAACGACTGCGGTAGGATGTATCATTGACTTTCACCTGTCATGGCCATAACCTCAGCCTCTGCAACCAGTGTTCCGTCCACCGTAGCTTTACCGGACATCTTAAAAACGTTCGCGCGTCTTTTTACAGGAATTATTTCAAAGATGAGTTGGTCTCCTGGAATCACAGGTTTTCTGAAACGGGCCTTGTCAATGCCCATAAAATAGATCAGTCCTTTCCGCTTTTCCTCCGAACGAGAAGCATTTACAAGGATTGCCCCTACCTGCGCCATGGCTTCAATAATCAGCACGCCCGGCATAATTGGCGCTCCAGGGAAGTGTCCCTGGAAAAATGGTTCGTTTATGGTCACATTCTTGAGGCCTACAATACGTTCATCCGGCACCATTTCTACAATCCGATCAACAAGAATAAATGGATACCTGTGGGGTAAAAGCTCCATGATCTTTCGAATGTCATATAACGTTTCCATGATTCATTCCCTTCACTTTCTACGACTAATCTTTTGAACCTTTTTCCATCTCCTCAATTCGTTTCTCCAATTCTCTCAGCTTCTTTTTCATATCGGGAAGCTTAGGAATAATGCTGGACGCTTTTAACCACAGCCGATGGTCCACTGCCGGGAAACCGGATACAGTCTGACCGTCAGGTACGGACTTGGTAACCCCTGACCCACCTCCGACAGTCACGCGGTTACCAATGGTGACATGTCCTGCCACTCCCGTCTGTCCAGCGAGGATCGAATGGCTTCCAATCGTTACGCTCCCCGATATGCCTACCTGTGCCACAAGGACTGTATCCTCGCCCACCACCACATTGTGAGCAATATGAACCAGATTATCTGTCTTGACGCCACGTTTAATCCAGGTTCGCCCAAAGGTTGCCCTGTCGATTGTATTGCAAGCGCCGATCTCTACATCGTCATCGATCCGAACGATACCGATCTGGGGAATCTTATAGTACCGATCCCCATCAGACGCGAAACCAAAGCCATCGCTCCCGATAACAGAACCCGAATGGATCATTACTTTGCTGCCGATTTCGCAGCGTTCCAGAATCGATACGTTGGGATGAACAAAAGCATCATCACCTATCGCCACGCCATTGCCGACCACTACCCCAGGATTTAGAGTAACACGGTCACCCAAGGTCACATCGTCACCAATAAAGACACCCGGATACACAGAAACATCAATGCCGTACTTGAAATTCTCCCCCACATGGGCGTCCTGGCTGATCCCAACCACCGGGCGTAAAACCGGATGGAACAAGGTAGATACCTTGGCCAGAGCTAAAAAGGGATTCTGAACACGCACAAGGATTTTCTTAGCTTCGCAAACCTCATGTGCAACAATCACTGCAGCCGCCCTGGTCTCATTAATGCGCTTGTTGTAGCCGGCAGATGTAGCAAAGGTAATGTCGTCCGTGCCGGCACTATCGAACGCAGCAACACCTCTGATGATGAAATCACCATCACCTACAACATCGCCCTTGACGAATTCGGGAATTTTTCGAACAGGAAGTTCCATTTTTTGTTATCCGTTATTTGTTACTCGTTGTTCGTTCACTAAACCCCAATCACGAAATCACGAAAGTGCGAAATCACGAAAAAGGGCTTTATCTTTAGCTCGTTAGGT
>JAUWMM010000279.1 GCA_030613145.1 Desulfobacterales bacterium
CATGAGTAAAGTAGAGTGTAGAAGATTGGGACAGCGCCCCTGATTCACCGGCGCTTTCTATCATGTTACCTCGAGAGGGAATAAGAGAAAGGCTATTTTTAAGAGCCTTCGGGACAGGGAGAAGTTCCATTTTCACTCCTACGGGAACCTGTACCAAGTTCCCTTGCCGACGCCCATTTTCTTTATTTCTCCTCTTTCTACCAATCTCTTTATATGGGCCTTGATCGTATTGCGATTAGCCTCTGTAATTATCTGAATGTCTCGTACCCTGGCCCTGCCGTGCTGTCTAATAATCTTCATGATTTCCTGAGACAAGGGTGGAAGTTCGGCAATCATTCGTTCGGTCTTGACCTTGGAGTCCAACACAGAAACCTGTTTTCTTAGACAACCGACGAAAAACAGCAACCAGTCGTTAAGTTTGCTGTTATTTGTGTAAAGGGTTGACTGGGCACGTCTGAGAGACAGGTAATATTGATCTTTATTCTCCTCTACAATTCTCTCCAGCGAACTGAACGGCACGTAGGAATACCCTGACCTCATTAACAACAGGGTGGTCAGAATTCGAGATAACCTTCCATTGCCGTCCTGAAAGGGATGGATTGCTAAGAAATGTACAATAAAGATAGCCATAAGCAGAAGGGGGTGGAGCGTTCCTTTTTGCGATTCCTCGCTAAACCATTGGATCAACCCTTTCATTCTGAATGGTGTATCAAAAGGCGAGGTCGTTTCAAAAATAATCCCGAGACTCCTGCCATTGGCAGCAAGGGCTTCCACGTGGTTTGGCAACTTCTTATACTCGCCTCTGTGGCGGGCATCTTTTGATGTAAATCTTAGCAGAACCTGGTGCAGTTGCTTGATATGATTCTCGCTTATTTGGATTTCATCATAGGATTCGAATATCATCTCCATGGCTTCAGCATAGCCCGCAACTTCCGCCTCGTCTTTTGACTCAAAAGAAGTCGTATTCAACCCAGACAACAGCCTCTCAACCTCGCTAGCTGTCAAACCGGCGCCTTCAATCCTGGTGGACGATCCGATCGACTCGATGGTTGCGATACGCTTTAGCAACGATAGTTGGTCCGGCGCCAGGTTGCGCAGCATTTGCCATTTACCCTTGAACTCATCGATTTCAGAAATCAGTTTCAGGTGTTCTGGTAGAATTTGGAATTCAGGTGTATCCATAATAATATCCATATATATCCAATAGCAGTGCAGATCAAGTCTTTATATGGGTATTTCTGGATATCTTTGCGAATATCAAGGCTGTAGGGAACCGATCCGGCCTTCCGCAGGCAGAAAATCACATTTTGGTGTCACATCTTGACGGGCTGTTGCCCCCTTATAGTTGGGACCAAAAACGATCAGTGCCAAATTTCAAGAGGAGACTACAAGGAAGACTCGTTTTTATCAAGGATTCCGAAAGGTAACAGGATGTTAGGGTTAAAATTAAGTTTGAAACCTAAAAAAACTCTTTTTCCTGATGGAGAAGGGGCTTAACAGATAGGGGATAAGATTTAAATCATCACCTCTCTGAGGATATCAAGCCTGTCCAGAACCTTCCCAGAGCCCATTACAACGGTGAACAGGGGATCATTAGTGATGGTGATAGGGATTCCCGTTTCCTTTCGGAGGAGCTTGTCGAGATTTTTCAGAAGCGCCCCGCCTCCGGTGAGAACAATGCCGTTGTCGAGAATATCGGCAGCCAGTTCCGGTGGGATCTGCTCAAGGACTGCCTTTACCGTTTCCACAATAATCTTGATTGGCTCGGTTAAGGACTCACGAATTTCGTCGGAGTCGATGACGATAATCTTAGGAATGCCCCGGGCCAGATCGCGTCCCTTGATCCGCCCGCGTTCGACTTTATCTCCCCGGAGGGCGTTGCCGATAGTGGTCTTGATCGTTTCTGCGGTTCGCTCGCCGATGAGTAGGTTGTACTTGCGCTTGATGTACTGGATGATGGCTTCATCCATCTTGTCACCACCCACTCGCATCGACTTGCTGTAAACGATGCCGGCCATGGAGATCACCGCCACCTCCGTGGTGCCGCCGCCGATATCCAGCACCATGCTGCTCGTTGGCTCGGTGATTGGCAGCCCGGCACCGATGGCGGCGGCCATAGCTTCTTCAATGAGAAAGACTTCGCGGGCACCGGCTGATCTTGCTGCTTCGCGCACCGCCCGCTTTTCCACCTGGGTAATTCCGGATGGCACACAGGTAATTATGCGCGGCCGTTTCAGGATGCAGTGGTCGTACACTTTCTTGATGAAATAGCGGAGCATGGCCTCGGTTGCGTCAAAATCGGCTATTACTCCGTCTTTCATGGGACGAATGGCCACGATATTGCCGGGGGTGCGGCCCAGCATCATCTTTGCCTCTTTGCCCACTGCGAGAACCTTGTGGGGCCCCCGGCCGTCCTTGCGTATGGCCACAACAGAGGGTTCGTTGAGCACAACGCCCTCACCACTGACATAAACAAGGGTATTGGCTGTACCCAGATCAATGGCGAGATCCTTGGAAAACCAACCCAACATGGTGTCAAGAATCATAAGTGAGAATCTCCTTTCTCTGGGGAATAGTGATTCTCAATTTGGTTGATACCCGGAGTTGGCATAGAGTGTCCCCGTCCTCCCAAGTCGGGGAAAGACAGCCCTGCCGGAATCCCCAACAGGGCCGCATGCTCTTCCTGGAGAAAAGTCAATGGAAAAATTATTCCTCGAGAATGCGTTCCAGGCGTTCCAGGTCGTTGATCACTTGCCAGGTGCCGCCTCCGGTTTCCACCCTTTTTTTCCATTGCTCCAGCCGGGACATGTATTTGCGTGGATCTATGTTGTCCTGGCGCAGCTTGGTGACATTTAAGGCCACTATGCGGATGCCGCTGATCTGGATGGGAAAATCACGCACAAAACCCTTGGCCAGTTCTTCCTCCATGTCCGAGAAAATCAGAATGGTCTTTTTGCCTGCCCCGGTTTCATTGAGATACTCTACGGCCTGGAGCACGCCGCCGGTGATGTCCGTATAGGGACTCCTCTTGACCGAGGCGATGAAATCATCTATGGCCTGGCGGAAGACCCTCTTCTGTTCATTGGATCTGGAAGGCCGTCCATCAAAGGTGACTTTATTGATGATGTCCTTTTCACTGAAACTGCCGGTGTCGATGCGGGCTACGGCCAAGGAATCCCCGGGCTGAAGGGTGCCCAACAGATAATTGACGATGGCCCTAGCCTTTTCAAGTTCTGCGGCATAGGTGCCCGAGGTGTCCATAAGCATGTACACGGCCCGCGAACGGCTGGTCGTATCGGCGCAGCCCGCCAACAGGACTCCCAGGACACAAAGGACCGGGATCAATTTCTTCATTGTTTTACCTCCTCCATAAGGGTCGCCTTAGCCTTGGGCCGGCGTCCGCGAAAGCATTTTTCATGCAGC
>JAUWMM010000208.1 GCA_030613145.1 Desulfobacterales bacterium
AGGATATATCCCGGCCCGGGCTTTGTCGAGATAAACAGGATTCATATCGGTAGCCCATATTTCAAGTTTGGGCAGACATTGGAAATGTCCACCTTGAGCATGCCACAAGATCTTAAAAGTATACACCTCTTCTCCACAGGCGCAACCCGCTGACCAGACCTTCACCCCCTTTCTGTTTTCTTTGATGATCGTGGGCAATATCTGATTTTCAATGGCTTGCCAAAGAGCCCGGTCACGAAAAAAACGACTGATCGAAACCGTCATTAGACGTTCACAATGCTGCTTAGCATCCTTGTGCTGATCCAGCGCAAGAATATACTCCTGCATAGTCCGGCAACCAATCGCCTGCATATGTCGGCCAATGCGCTTCTTGACGCCCCTTCTGACTTTACGGTAACCATCCCAGGAGAGGCCGAATTGATTAAGGAGTTGACGAAACTGTTGATCATCCATAAGATAAAAAGATTATAAGTGAAGCCTCCCTGTGCTCCCGCACAGGGCATCCTAACTGTTTCTCAGGATGGCGGAACTCGCCGAAGCAATAAACCCGCCTTCGCCAAGGCTATGGCGGGTCACCACGCCATTCATCCCCGTGCTTCCGCACAGGGCATTCTGGCGAAGGCGAGTAAAACAAAAATAACAAATGAGGGGCTTGGTCATCATTTGGGCCAATTCCACAAAGATGTTGAGCTGGCCGAAGTCATGACCGGGCACCAAATAAGCATAATAACTATACCAAACGCTTATATGAAATAAAAGGATCGCCGCAATGGTTCGGTTCTTGCAAATCAAGCCACGTTATGTGGGGTCTTATGTTTCAATGGCATACGGCCTTGGCATGGCTGTCAGTGGCCATGTTCGATCAGTGTTCACTATGGCCTCAGTGGGTGAGTTACTGTTTTATGGTGCACTTCTGTACCATGCCCGCAAACGACAGCGATTCGGGATGAAAAAGATATGGCTCGCTCTTGAGGTATACGCTGGCCTGTCCATCATCTGGATGGCTGTCAACATTCTAAAGATACAAGTGTGGCGATGGCATCCCGTGGCGTTCGGGCTGTTGCCGCTGGTGGTTATTTTAGCATATTTGGTGGCCTTCATCGGCAAACCTTCGGTCCCCCCTCACCCAAACCCTCCCCCCCAGTGGGGGGGAGGGCAGGGTGAGGGGGCAAACCCCGAGTTATCGAGAAGTTACAAAACCGATACGGTTTTGACCTCTGGTGTAAGGGCAAAACAGGTTTCCTTGATCATGATCATCGCGGTGGTCTGGGCCATTCTCAATCTTTATGCCTTCCCCAAGTTTGGGATCGTGACCTGACTGAGCGGCTTCTGCAAGGTAGGCTTACCTTGAGACAGGGAGTCCGGGCGAGCACATTCGTTCGAAATGACAATACGGGCTGAGCTGTTACGACGGAGCAAAAATGCAAAACCTGGAAAACAATAGGATTCCCGAAAAGGTCAAGAGCATTCATATCATTGCTATTTGCGGTACAGGCATGGGGGCCCTGGCCGGCATGCTCAAGGAGGCCGGATTTAAGGTAACCGGTTCGGATCATCATGTCTATCCTCCCATGAGCACATTTCTTGCTGAACGGGGCATCGAGGTTACTAGTGGATTTCGGCCGGAGAACCTTTATCATCGGCCGGACCTTGTTGTGGTTGGCAACGCTGTATCAAAGGATAATCCAGAGGTGGAGGCCATGTTTGGCATGGGCCTTCCCTTTTGTTCTTTTCCTCAGGCCATGAATAGGTTTTTTGTTAATGAAAAGGTGGCTCTGCCGATTATAGGCACCCATGGCAAGACCTCTACTTCTGCCCTCCTCGCCTGGGTTCTATCCATAGCAGGGCTTGACCCTAGTTTTATGATAGGAGGCATCCTGAAGAATTTTGATCGCAACTATAACATCGGTTCCGGGTCTTACTTTGTCGTGGAAGGCGATGAATACGACACGGCCTTTTTTGACAAGGGACCCAAATTTCTTCACTACACACCGTCTCGGGCGATCTTGACAAGTGTTGAATTTGATCATGCCGACATCTACAGGGATTTAGACCATGTCAAACAGGCATTTATCGATTTTGTCACGGCCATGCCTGAAGAGGCCCTTTTGGTTGCCTGCGACGAGACCTCTACCGTACGAGAGCTCGCAGCTCGCGCCCCTTGCTGGGTTGCAACATACGGCTTTGAGGAGAGATCTCCCTGGAGACTTGAAAGTATACGATTTGATCCGCCCTGGACTTATTTTGAAGTCACAATACGTGGAGAGCCATTTGGGACTTTTAGGACACCTCTCATGGGTCGCCATAACGCCCTGAATGCACTGGCTGTTATTGCAGTTGCTGATGATCTGCGCATACCTAAAGATATTATCTCCAGGGCACTTGAGACCTTCGAGGGGATCAAACGTCGCCAGGAGGTTAGGGGAATCAAGCGAGGTATCACGGTTATCGATGATTTTGCTCATCATCCCACTGAGGTGAGGGAGACGCTTGCCGCAGCCCGGGGTTTTTACGCAAACAACAGACTTGTTGCCGTTTTTGAACCACGAACCAATTCGAGCATGCGCAAGGTCTTTCAAAAAGTATATCCTAAGTCTTTTGATGATGCGGACCTGGTCTGCATCCGAAAGCCGCCCTTGCTGGACAAGATACCGGCCGATGAGCGGTTTTCATCAGAGGAGTTGACTCGGGATCTCAAAGACCGGGGGAAAAAGGCCCGGTACTTTCCCGATACAGAAGCCATTATCGACTATCTAGTTACGGTTGCGAGAGCTGATGATGTGATCCTTATTATGTCCAACGGCGGGTTTGACAATATTCACGAAAGGTTGTTGAAAAGACTATAAAATTTGTTTGCAGTGGCAAGTTTCACCAAAACGTGGTATGAAAAACAGGAAAAGAGAATCATATAAGACACCTAAAGAGGGAGAAGCCGTGGACCCCAAACAGCAGAGCCTTTTACGCAAACTTCCGGGTGTAGACCATGTTATCGAATTGTGGGACAAGATCCAGCCGGTGGAAGATGTGCCCAGAGCCGTGTTGGTGCGGTCGATCCGTAGCACCCTTGATCGACTTCGTGCGAGGATTCTTGCCGGTGATGAGCTACCAGATGAAACCATGTTCGGCGACGATCAACTCCTGGGACTAGCCGCACAGGCGGTAAACAAAAGTATGGAATTCAATCTGAAGCGCGTGATCAACGCGACAGGCGTAGTCGTTCACACCAACCTAGGCCGTTCCTTGCTACCCGAAAGCGTAGCAAAGCATGTGGCCGAGATTTCGAGTCGGTACGCAAATCTCGAATTCGATCTACAAAAAGGGGAGCGTGGTTCAAGATATAGCTGCGTAGAAGATATTTTGTGCGAGTTAAGCGGAGCTGAAGCCGCAATGGTCGTAAATAACAATGCCGGAGCGGTCTTTTTGTCTCTGGAAACACTGGCAAAAGGAAAAGAAGTGATCGTCTCAAGGGGGGAGCTGGTGGAAATTGGAGGCTCATTCCGCATACCGGAAGTTATGGCCCGAAGCGGAGCCAGGCTGGTTGAGATCGGCACAACCAACCGGACTCATCTGTCAGACTATGAAGGGGCAATCCGTGACGAGACAGCATTATTTCTCAAGGTTCACACCAGCAATTACAGCATGGTGGGGTTTACGGCTGAAGTTTCTCTAAAAGACCTGGTCGCATTAGGGGCCAAGTATCATCTTCCTGTCGTGAAAGATTTGGGTAGCGGCAACTTTGTAGATTTTTCAAAATACGGTCTCATATGGGAACCTACCGTTCAGGAGACCGTAGCAGCCGGCGCCCATGTGGTCACCTTCAGCGGCGACAAGATGCTGGGAGGACCCCAGGCCGGAATCATTGTAGGTAGAAAAGATATACTCGAGCGCATCAAGAAAAACCCTATTAACCGGGCCCTCAGAATCGACAAGATGACTCTGGCAGCCCTTGAGGCCACATTGCACCTGTATCGAGATGAATCCAAGGCTGTCTCGACCATTCCCACACTGCGTATGCTCACCCTGCCTACCAAGGTCATTGCCAACAAGGCAAAACGGCTCCTGAAACGATTTAGAAAACTGGCAGATGACCGTCTGGAAGCCGTTATTATAAACGCCTCGTCACGTGTGGGTGGAGGCGCCCTGCCACTGCAAGAACTTCCGACCAGTTGCGTGGGCGTCATGATAAAGGGGCTCTCGGCAAACCGTATTGACCGCGCTATGCGTGAAGCCACTACACCCGTGATCGGGCGCATTGAAAACGACCTTTTTGTGATGGACATGCGTACCGTTCAGGATGAAGAGATAAACATGATAGCCTCAACATTCAAAAAAACTTTTGCGGAGGCGTAAATGGAAGAGCCTTTTGTCGGAACAGACGCCCTGAAAGATGCGTTTCCGCAGATGCCGGTTGGTCAGGAATCCCAGAGCCTTTTTGAGACGTCTGCAGAGAAGAATGACCGATTTGCTATGCTTATCATTCATATTGACAATTTTGACAAGACGTTGAAACAACTTGGGGACGATATCACATCGGTTGTGATGGTCAGGCTGGCACGCATAATACATGGTCTGAGCAAGACCTGTCCCATGAGGTGGGG
>JAUWMM010000023.1 GCA_030613145.1 Desulfobacterales bacterium
TTTCACAAATCTTTGGGTTAAAGGTGTAAAGCCTTATCGGGTGGACACAAGAATGAAGCAGGCCTTATTGGACTGGCTTCAAATGCGATCCGGTCAGGCTATCGCTGAGACTCCAGGTAGCGTGGGCATAACTATTGCCCGCCTCTTTAGCGAGCTCGAAAAGGAATACGGATCAGTTTCCGTGAATGATCTCGACCCGAGGTACATCAAGCATTTCTTGGTCACACCGTGAGCCATAGTATTTTAAATCCTTTGTCTGAAAATCTATACGTTTTCTCGATTTTTCGCAATGGACTACGAACAACCATCATCGGAGTCTTCCGATAGTCTGGATAAGGGAAAAAAGTCGTAACGGGGCCGAGTCAACATGGGCAATGATAATGCAACACGGCTTAAGGAGCGCCTGATTCGTCAGGTGCGTGGTGCTTCTTCCATGCTGGTCGCTTTTTCCGGGGGGGTGGACAGTTCACTCCTGTTGGCTATGGCCCATGAAATTTTAGGGGATGACGTGGTGGCAGCAACAGCGATTTCAGACATATTTCCTGCCCAAGAAAAGGAGGTGGCCTCAAAGTTTGCCCGGGATAGGGGTATTGAGCACATCGTGTTCGGCTCTGAAGAAATGCACCTTCCGGGCTTTGTGTCCAACGGGCCGGACAGATGCTATCATTGCAAGAAATCACTCTTTCAGAAGCTTATCGAAATAGCAGAAGAAAGAGGCATAGAATGTGTGGCCCATGGAGCCAATGTGGATGACCTTAAAGACTACCGCCCCGGGCTTAAGGCCGCCGCCGAAATGGGAATCATGGCTCCCTTGTTGGATGCTGGTTTGAGAAAAAAGGACATTCGCTTCCTGGCCAAGGAGAAAGGATTTTCTCAATGGGATAAGCCGGCCATGGCCTGCCTTGCCACAAGAATTCCCTATGGAAGTCCTATTACCTCAGAAAAGTTGAAGATGATTGAGGAAGCTGAAAAGTTTCTTTTTGAGAAGGGCATTAGGCAATGCAGGGTAAGGCACCACGATTCTGTGGCAAGGATAGAAGTGGAAAGTTCGGGGTTAAGCATGATCATGCATAATGATGTAAGAGAAGCCATTGTGCTCAAGTTCAGAGAGATTGGTTTCTTGCATATTTCTGTAGACCTGGAGGGTCTTGTGTCAGGGAGCATGAATCGAGCGCTGGAAATTGAGTAATCATTCACCATTCGGGGTAAGGGAAACCACATTTCGAGTTGCGTGTTACGGGTGCGGGTCTGAGGGATTCACCGATTCAGATTTTAATTCCGCAATCCCTGGCCCAGACCTGGCCAATAGGCTATGTGATTGCATATATGAAGCGAGCACCAGGGCAGGCCGCAATCCAAAATCCGCAATCCATACGGGAGGATATTGATGGCGGGCAAGGTGATCTTGCAAGATGCTTTCAAGCGCTTCACATTGGATCAAGACAAGGTCTTTCCACCTGAAGAGACCGTGCGGAGGTTTAAGGAAAAACTAAAAAAGGTGAATCTTGATATTTTGGAAAAGACGATGAGAATCGATAACGGCAGACTGGATATTCCCGTATATTTCAGCATATGCGGACGGGATGCCCATAAGGTCATAGGCACAAAAAAACAGATGGGAAAAGGGGGCACTCCACAGCAGGCAGAGGCAAGTGCGGTTATGGAGTTAGCTGAAAGATTCAGTTTCTTCAGTTTTCATAAGAGTCCTAAAAACTTTCTTGTTGAACAACACCGAAACCTGAAAAATCATGCCCTCCCCTTTGAAGCGATTGCCCTGTCTGTGCATGACAATTCTGATGACCTGGATAAGGCCCGAGAGGTCTTCTCAACCCTTCCCCTAAAATGGACCCGTGCCTACAATTTGACCCGACAGGAAGAGGTCTTTGTCCCCTTTAACTGGTTTTTTGCCATTAACGAATATAATGGCCCTTCTGCCGGAAACTGCGTGGAAGAAGCCGTTAGTCAAGGGATATGCGAGATTGTAGAAAGGCATGTGTCATCAATTGTGAGCCGGAGCAAGCTCAGGATGCCTGGAATTGACTTGAATTCAACGACTGATCCGCTGGCCCGGGAAATGATTGACAAGTATAAAAAGGTCGGCGTTAAGTTATTTATCTCAGATTTTACCCTCGATACCGGCATTCCGAGTGTGGGGGTCCTTGCCTATGACCCATCCACCTTTCCGGATAGGAGCGAAATCGTCTGGACTGCAGGCACCACACCCGATCCCCAGAAGGCCCTGAGTCGTGCTTTAACAGAAGTGGCCCAACTTGCCGGTGATTTTAATTCCAGCTCCAACTATGTAGCCAGCGGCCTCCCTAAGTTTAGAGACCTTCAAGAAGCCGATTTCGTCATGAGTTCTGACATGGAGGTAGATATCTCTGAATTGCCGGACCTTTCCAACGACAACATAAAGGTGGAGGTGGAAAACTGTATTGCTGCATTGTCGCGAATCGGCATGGAGGTCATCGTCGTCGATGTGACGCATCCCAAGCTTGAAATCCCGGCCTTTTATACCATCATACCGGGTGCCCATTTTAGGGAACGGGCCACAGGAACGAGCGTGGGTATGTTTTCAGCCAAGCTGATAACGGAAAGTGGCGATCCTGAATGGGCAATCGCACAATTACAAAAGGTGGATACTCTGATGCCGAGAATGTACTACGTGAAATTTTTCCTGGGGTCATGCTATCTGTCGATCAATGAGCAATCTAAGGCTATAAGGTATTTTGAAGAGGCTTTGGCTCTCGATGCGAAAGAGGAAGACGTTGCCAGCATTTATTCCTATATGGGGGTCTGTTTGAAAGATATAGGCCAATACCGACAGGCCATCAGAGTTCTTGAGAAAGCAGAAGGCTATGACAACGAGAGGACCGACATCTGCAATCTGATGGGGTTCTGTTACTTTAAGCTAAAAGAGCACGAAAGGGCCATCGAATGCTTCCGTAAGGTGCTTCATATAGATCCCGCTTCCGCCATTGATTATGCTAACATCGCTTCTAATTATCGAGATATGGGCAAAAAAGAATTGGCCATTCAATACTATCAACTTGCCTTAGATCTCGATCCATCCATAGAGTTCGCCAGAGATAGCCTGCACAGTTTGCAACAATAGCCTTTATTATCGATTTTCATTCCAAAATCCGCAATCCTCATTCCAAAATCGGTTCATCCCTTTTCCATTTCTTTTAAAACGAACCTCAGCCTTTCCGCTACAGGCATCACCCCAATCCTGGTTACCTCATAGCCGAGCATCTTGTAACTTTGCTCCAGGCATTTATCCAACCTAATGGCGATCCGGCTATCCTCAATTCTGGCATGATCAACCTCATAGGGGAGTCGATCCAGCAAGAAGACTTTTTTGTATCGGTTGCGAGGGCTTTTCTCAATTGCCTCTATTGCGTCAAGGCCGACTATCTCAAAGTAAGCGATGCTGTCAGGGATAGCCCGATCAAAGATAATCACTTGATCTTTGGGCAAACCCGCCTCAATAGTTATCTTGGCATTGAGTATCCGGTTTTCAAAAGATTTCTTATCGGCTCTGATCTCTTCCAAGGTCCATCCCTGTCCCATTTGCGTTTCAATATAGCCCCTTGCCACCTCATGGATGACCCTGTACCCAAGCTTTTCCAACTCCCGGACCAAGGCGGTTTTGCCTGAAGAAGGGGCCCCTGTCACAACATGCCAGTTTGTTTCGCACATACCCCGTATTCTTAATATTTTTTCCACGAACAATAGGAAAACTCACACAAACGGTCAAGAAAAAGCGTTATCGTGTAATGAAAACAAAGAAAAAGTGTAACCGTTCACAGAATGGCGTGTTTCTTGGAAAAATAAGGGTTGGAGACATGGGAGCGGTAAGAAACAAGCCGCCCCGTGAACGGTTGCGAAAAAGTTTGCAGGCATGCCATATTTCTGATATAAATTTCTCTTTTAAATCCTAAACAGCAGCGCACTTAGCTTTCTAATGGCAAAAGAGCGCTGACACCTGCTTTGCAACGGTTTGGGCGACAGCATGTATACAGCTCATATTCGATGAAAGGACTACTGCCATGCCAATATATGAATTTCGCTGTTTGAAGTGCAATGAGGTCTTTGAAATCCTCATGGTGACTACCAAGGACGGGGTGGAGATGAAGTGTCCTCACTGCGGGGCTGAAGACCTTGAGCGTGTCCTGAGCACGAGCAGCTATGCTATGGGCTTTAGCAAGGGAGAATCTCGAGGCCCAAAGGTCGAATCTAGAGAATGCGCTTCCGGAACCTGTACCACCTGGAACATTCCCGGTCATTCCAAGAATTAAGGGAGCATATCCTAATCCCCTGTAGTATCTCAAAAAATACTTGACAAGTGTGCTGCGTTGTACTATCGTTATTGAGACGCAATTACAACAAGAAGGGAAAGAATGGAACCAGTTCACAATCAGGAAGAACAGCAGTTCAAGCGCCTTTTTGAAGATGAAGAAATCGACCGAGTCGAGGATAGATTGGCCATCCTGAAGGTCTTTCTTGGCATTGAGCTGCACATAAGCTTTCAGGAATTTATCGCTGCCTTGAAAGATAATGGCTATAGTTTTGAGCCGGACTTCGTAAAAAAGACGCTAACCCTCCTCTGCCGCTATGGCTTTGTCGCAAAGAAGGAATTCGAAGGCCAGCCTACCCTGTATGAGCACCGACATCTTGGTTTTCACCATGACCACCTAATTTGCACTAAATGTGGGAAGATAGTCGAGTTTGAAAACCGTCAGATGGAAGATCTTCAAGTTGAAATAGCCGCCTTGCAAGGTTTCCACGTACTTCAGCACAAGATGGAAATCTACGGCCTTTGTTCGGACTGCCTGAAGAAGCGTGTTCGATTAATGCCCCTTTCATTTGCCCAAGAAGGCGAACTTGGCATTGTACAGGAATTCATGGGAGGAGCTGGCGCGCAACTCAGATTGGCCACCATAGGGTTGAGGAAAGGTGACGAGGTCGAGGTCATAACCAACAATGGTCAAGGTCAGCTTATTATCGCTGTCAGCGGTACGCGGTTGGCCCTTGGCCGAGGTATCGCCAGGAAGATCATGATGAAACCCAATGGGAGCAGAAAGGGATAGCTGTGAACCTGAGTGAGTTGAAGGAAGGCCAGACTGCTACCGTGGTACGCGTTGGTGGTGACGGCCCTTTTCGCAGAAGGCTCCTTGAGATGGGTTTTTTGCGAGGCACTGACGTCTACGTAGAAAAATATGCCCCCCTGAGAGACCCCATTGAACTCATTCTAAAGGGGTATCATGTTTCCCTCCGTATGGATGAGTCTGCCCGCATTCAAGTCGAAAACGTTAGGGATTCAAGATAGCGCATGCCAAAAAAATCTATAACCATCGCCCTTGCCGGGAATCCTAACTCGGGTAAGAGCACTATTTTTAACAATTTGACCGGCACCCGTCAAAAGGTAGGAAACTGGCCCGGTGTTACGGTCGAGAAAAAGGAAGGGCACCTCAAGACCAACGGTTATGACCTTGCCGTGGTGGACCTCCCCGGCACGTACAGCCTCACTGCCTACTCCATTGAAGAAATTGTTGCCCGCAATTTCATCCTGGATGAAAAGCCCGAGGTGGTAGTCGGTATCATTGATGCCTCCAATCTGGAACGTAATCTGTACTTAGCCACACAGCTTCGCGAACTCGACACAAAGGTTATTTTTGTCCTCAATATGGCTGATTGTGCCAGAGAGCGAGGTATCAAGATCGATGCAGATAAGCTCTTTGAACTTCTCGATGTACCCGTTGTCTTTACGGTTGGAAACAGGAACAAAGGAACACAGGAGCTCCTTAAAACGATCATCTCGGTGGCAGAGACCGAGATAGATCTTCCTCGCACCCGCCGGGTCTATTACGGCAAAGATATCGAAAAGGCCATCAATGAACTATCAGAATTCATAAGAGAGAAATCCAGCGCAGAGCTTCCCTATCATATCCGGTGGATTGCAATAAAGCTTCTTGAAAACGACAAAATCGTCAAAGACCGGGTACTCGAATCTACAACTCCACACGGCGAGGCCATACTTCAACAAGCAGAACTAAAGCGCGAGTACCTTCGTGAATTCTTTGATGAAGAGCCGGAGATCGTCATGACCGACCACCGCTACGGTTTTATTGCGGGAATTGTCAAAGAGGTCCTTAAGACGGTCTCAAAACAACGGGTGGACGTTTCGCGGCAAATAGACCAGGTATTGACTAACCGCCTTCTGGGGCTTCCCATCTTTGTTTTTTTTATTTGGGCCATGTTTCAACTCACTTTTTCATTAGGGGCCTACCCCATGGACTGGATCGATGCGGGTGTGGGATGGCTGGGTGTGAGTGCCGGTCGAATCCTGCCAGAGGGCTTATTCGCTGATTTAATCGTGAACGGTATAATTGCCGGCGTGGGAAGTGTCGCCATATTCTTGCCAAATATTCTTATTCTGTTTTTCTGCATTGCCCTGTTTGAGGATACCGGCTATATGGCCCGAGCTGCCTTCTTAATGGATAAGGTCATGCACCTCATAGGGCTTCACGGCAAATCTTTTATTCCCATGCTTATGGGGTTTGGCTGCAATGTCCCGGCCATCATGGCTACTCGGACTCTCGAGAGTGAAAAGGACCGCATCTTGACGATTCTGATCAATCCCATGATGTCGTGTGCAGCCAGGCTGCCAGTGTATATCCTGCTGGCGGGAGCGTTCTTTGGGGCCAAGGCCGGCAATGCTATCTTCTCCATCTATGCCTTAGGTATTGTACTGGCGATTTCCGTGGGTCGCCTATTTCGATCGACTCTGCTCAGAGGCAAGGTTGCTCCCTTTGTGATGGAACTCCCACCGTACCGTGTCCCCATGTTCAAGGGGCTGTTGATCCACATGTGGGATCGCAGCAAGATCTTCCTTAAAAAGATAGGAGGCGTGATCCTGATCGGCTCGGTTATTATTTGGTTCTTGAGTGCCTTTCCCAAACATGTCCAATTTTCAAGGAATTACGAAAGCGAGATAGCAAATATCAGTGCCCACTATGACTCCAACATTGTCTCAGCGCGGGGTGATGTCCTGGAACGACTTGTCAGGGAAAGGGACGAGGCGATTTCGACCCTGGAAAGCCTTCAGGCAAGAGAAAAGATTGAAAGCTCATATATAGGCCGGCTGGGCAAATTATTGGCCCCTGTGTTTGCTCCCATTGGCATGGACTGGCGCGGGAGCGTGGCAGTGGTTACGGGATTTGTGGCCAAAGAGATTGTTGTAAGCACTATGGGGGTCCTGTATGCTGCAGGGGCTGATGGGGAAGAAGAGAGCGAGGCCCTGAAAGTGGCCTTGAAAAAATCCAACATGACTCCCCTTTCTGCATATGCCATGATGGCCTTTGTGCTCATTTATGTGCCCTGCTTTGCCACGGTGGCGGTCATCAGGCGTGAGACCAATTCCTGGAAGTGGGCTGTATTTAGTATTACCTACAGCACCATATTGGCCTGGCTCGTTGCTTTCTTGATCTATCAGGGCGGTAAAGTAGTCGGGCTTGGCTAGTTTCCATCCATAAATGGCCCTTTTCCGCAATCTCGGCGTCAAACTGCGGGGTTGCTTGTGCGACGTACCTCGGTACGCCTCCGCGCAACCCCTTGTTTCCCTTGACCTTGCGGAAAATTGCTCATTTCTGAATTGGAAACGTACGCTTGTGCCCATTGAGTTTTTACGATTCGTGGATGGACACTAGCTAATCCTCACGGATTTCCTGCGCTGTAAAAACTTCTGAAAGAGTAATATAGAGCATGATCCAGAGTCACGGTAACACTATCTCCATGAGGTCCTCTGCCAGTACAAGTGGGCCGTGGTAGGTTTTTCGACACTGTTCGAAGACATCAACTGCATCGCATTCCGGGTAGAAGTGGCTTAGTACTAGCTTTTTTACCCCTGCCTGGGTCGCAATTCTTCCTGCCAGCGATGGAGTCAGATGCCCAGGAACCTTCATCTCGTCCGGAAGAGCAGATTCACAAATCAGGACATCTACCCCTTTTGCCAGTGTAACAAGGTTGTCACAGAGATCGGTATCCCCTGAATAGACAACAGATTTTCCGTTAGGTCCGGTGATCCGGTAGGCAAGGCTCATGTCTGTATGTTCCATTGGCAGGCTGTCCACGTCAAAGAGTTCGCAGTCGAGGTGGTCAAGGCCCTTTGTGTTGAGTTCTGAAATCCTCAGCAGGCCCGGTGCCAGTTCGATCCATTCACCATAAGCAAATTTGAGTTTTTCGTAAAAGTTTACAAATCCCTCAGCCGCTACAATTGTAAATGGCTTAAGCCGTCTGTAGGTGTTAGGGTACTTGCTAGCAAACAAGAGAGTAACCAGTTCGCCCGTATGGTCTGGGTGGAGATGGCTGTAAAAGATGTGAGAAAGCCTATCAATAGTGACCCCTGCCTCAAGGAGTCGCCTCATGGTACCTGCTCCAGAATCAAACAGTAGCAGGCTTTGACCTATCTCAATCAAGACCGAACAACTGCTCCGTTTCAAAGAGGGCACACACGTACCGGAGCCGAGTATTGTTATTTTCATGATCTACAGCCCCTTACACCGCCAGATTTTTTACAAGTTGTATTGTTTTTGTAACACCTTGCGTGTCCGAAAAAGTGCCGTTTTGCTCACAGGAGTGAGCAAGATCGGGCCTTTCTCAAAAAGCTATACACTTAGTTGTTTTCAATGGTTAGGATTTGTTTGAAAATTGACGAGCGATGCCTATTACCTTGTACACCGTTGCCCCGGCCAGGTAAGCAATATCCTCTGTGGGCAGATACGAAGCTATCGATTTGTCAAAATAGAGATTCGCTTCGGGCGGAAACTCCTCGTCCCCCCTCCATAAAGACAGGACCACCGGCACGCGAGGGAGTGCAGAGATCTTCAGGGCCTTGTCCCCAGGAGATGACGACACCCGGCCGATCACTTTGGCAACTTCACCCAGGAGTGAGGGTTTTGCTCCGAAGTATTTTACCAACGGCACGATTGCCCGTTTTGTAAACGCCCCATAATAGAAGGAGCCAGAGGGTACTTCCCGGAATGTAATCCACTCATCGGCAACAGGCTCTCCTCTGGCCGTGATCAAATAGTGGAGAAGGAGTGCCTGATCAGGAATCTTAAGGGGGCTAGAGTTTTCATCAAAAAAAATCGTGTCGTTGTGCACGCTGAGAGTATATGTATGGCCCAGGTAAGGAATCTTAACTTGTCTTATCCCAGCAGGGACCCGCTCCAGTGAAAGGCCCGCATTGGCACAGCACCTTTCTATATCAAGCTTTGACAGGGTATCGAGAGCCAGCGCCCGCGACGTTTCATAATCATGTTGTGTCGGCATTTTTTCAAATAGGTCCAGGTCGATATTTTCATATATATGATGACATAGGGCATAAGCTTAGTAAACCCTAACATTGCATTAACAACATAGCAAAAGAAGAAAAAAGCCAAGAAGAACATGTTATTGGGTAAACAGAAGAAAAGCTTGATGAAGAATCCATATTGTGAGAAGAAGACCAAGGGCTCGGCTTACCGCAAGAAGCCGGGCCTCAGGTTACGACCTTGATAGCACCAAGAGGCTTTTGGGGCCCGTCATAAATCGACAAGAATGTCTATAGAATCCCCGATGGCAGACAGGGGCTTACCTGAGAACGCACGGGGTGTAAAGGAGGAGAAAGAAGTTATGAAGACATTCATCAGGGGCATTATGGATATCATTTGCTTGGTTCTTGGCCCATTTTTTACAGCATTTTACCTTTTTGATTTTAGCCATGGACCAGCCGGGCCGGGTCCCTTTTACTATTATTATCGGCATAACTCAAAACTCGGGTTGGGTCTTGGAGTCGCCTTAATTTGTTTGGGTTTTCTATTAAGATACTGGAGAAAACATGCCCCTCCCCCTTCTTCTTTCTAATCGTTAAAAATCATCATCTCAATGCGTCGATTTTTGGCCCGGCCTTCCGCGTTTTTATTGCTGGCAACCGGTCTTGATTCGCCATAGCCTTTTGTAATTATATCGGCCGATTTGAAGTTGCCAACTTTTACGAGGAATTTGGCAATATTTTCAGCTCGTTTTCGTGAAAGGGGTAAATTTGTCTTTTCGTCGCCGATCGCATCAGTATGGCCTGAAATTTCTAATCGTGAGCCGGGGAATTGCCGAATAGCGCTTATGATCTTATTCAAAAGCTCAAAGTTCTGGGCAAGGATTTCCGAGCCGCCGGACGGGAAGTAAAATCCATGCGCAGATATAAGAACATTATCTCCTTTTCGGTAAACTTGAGCTTCCCTAGAGTTAAACAATGCCTGTACGTATTCAAATTTCTGCTTAGCAATTCTGTCGCGGCGTTCCTTTTCCTCGTAACCCTTACGTATATTTTCGGCAATATGTTGAGATTCCACTAACGAATTAATCTTGTCATGCAATGAGCGAATAACCATCCGATTCGGTTGCTCAAAGTTTAGTTCGTCTTCAAAGGGCTCATTAATTTTTGTCAATTGTTGCCAATACCATAGCAATACATCTTCGCGCGAGTATTTGCGTCGTTCAAAGACCCTGGCGAGATCTGCTATTTGACATGCCTTTTTAGCCAGGGCGGATGATAGCTCCGCATGTTCGTTCGCCTTATCTATATTAGCAGGATCCATTTGAAGGGTCGACATTGCAAGGTTTAACTCTTTTCTAGCTAACTGAAAAGTTTTTGGGGCATAGTCATCTGCATCAATATACTTGGCTTGTTCAAAGGCTGCTTTTGCAAATCCTAAGGTCCCTTCCTCTAATGCCCTGATTTCAAGTTTGCCATAGGTATTGAGCAGTGCAGGACGACAATCTTTAGCTTCATTGATTTTGCCATGTTCAAAAAGAACACACGCTTCGCGAAGCATCCTCTCCACGTTCTCATACTCTTTATTGAACAACTCCGTTGCTCCCGCTTTGCGAGCGCGTTCCCGGTACCCGTTCACTTCCCACATGAACTGTTTTGCATTTTCAGCATCTGTTTCCGCCTTTTTTAGAATCTTTAATCCCTTTCTTGCTTTGCGCTCGGCTTGACCTTCATCCCCCTTGCGAGCAAACTCAATTGATTCGGTAAGCCTGTCCCTTGCTTCAACAAATCCTTCTGGGGCAAAAACATCGACTTCGTTTTCTTTGGCTTGCGCTAAGCTTTTGTCCAGGCTGGCAATCGATTTAAACTTATTATAGATTTCATCCTGAGTCAGGCGCACATCGCTTGAGGCACAGCCTACGGCTAAGGCCAGTACGAAAGCCAATAACAACACAATCTTTTTCATCTTCAATCCCCCTAACCCGGAAAAGCCGGAAAACACGAAATTCGAAACAAATACGGAATCAGAATGTTCATTGGAAGCAAATACGAGCCAAGAAGGGCAGGAATATGATCTTGAAATTCGTAATCAGTAAATTTTATTGGCACGCCCGGCCCGACTCGAACGGGCGACCTACGGATTCGAAGTCCGGCGCTCTATCCGGCTGAGCTACGGGCGCATATTCATATAAAAAAATGGGGTGAGTGAAGGGACTTGAACCCTCGACCCC
>JAUWMM010000273.1 GCA_030613145.1 Desulfobacterales bacterium
GATCTTGGGAGGCCTGCTCGACATGCACCCATAATAGCAAACCGCCTTGATCCCCTCCAACGGATTGGTAACCCTTGATTCAATCAGGTCAAGAACCTTTTCCTGGACCATGAAATCGGCAAGGTCCCAGATTTTTATCTCTCCCTTTATGGCGTACCGGTAACGGCCGGTTGCCTCGTTCAAGAGGGCCTTTTCGGCTGCCTTGAGACGGTTGAAACACATGGGACAGGGTGCCACGACATCGTTGCCTGCTCTTTCGGCAATCACAAGGTTTCGGCCCGGCAATTCGATGGAGGCGCGATGGTTGATACTGTGGGCGGCAGTGGCACCACAGCAGTTCCAGTCCTCAAGCTCGGCAAGCTCGATTCCCAGCCTCTTGCAAACCCCGTCAATCGAGTCCTGATAGTCTCTTGCAGAAGACTCCAGGGAGCAACCGGGATAATAGCTGACCTTCATGCAAAAACCCTCTATTTCAGAATCTGCTTTATCTCTTTCTTTGCCTTTATCCCTTTAGGAACAAGGGGCAAACGCCCTCTCTTAAACATGTTCCAGCCAAGGCTGATCTCCTCCTTGATGGAGCCATCTAAAATCTTTCTGAAAAGCTCACCGCTGTTTAGAAGGTACGACTGCATCAGCCTTCCTTCAAACATCCGGCCTCGCCTCTTGATATCGTCAAGAAAGGCCTTGTGAAAGGCAAAAGTCTTAGGTTGGGGAATTTGGATCCCTTCTTTAACAGCCATCTCTTTTAGGGCATCCATGGTTCCGGCGATATCCACTTCGTTGGGACACCGGGTGGTGCAAGTCTCGCAAGCCGAGCAGACCCAGATGGTGCTACACCTCAAAACCTCTTCTTTTTGACCCAACAACACCAGACGAATGACCTGGTCCGGATGGATGTCCATGACAAACGTGACCGGGCACCCATTCGTGCATTTCCTGCACTGAAAGCAGGCATTCACGTTAAGACCGGCAGATGTCTGTACCAAGTCCGAAAAACCGGGGTCTATCTTTACAGGACTTTGCTGTACACTTTCCATGAACACCTCTATAGTCTTACCCTGTCCATAAAAAAACAGCCGGTGATCTTCGTCACTTCCCTTCACTCACCGGCTGTTCTTTTATGCAGCCCCACTTGTTTATGCTACCCTATTTATTTAGAAAAAGACCCGAGCCTTGTCAAGGAATTTGTTCTACAAAGGGAGCCCCTTACAGGGCAAGAATCTTCTATGCCTTCTCCATTACGCGTTGCGGAAGGAAATAGATCACTGGAACCCCAACCAAGGCAAGCAAAGCACTCCAGGCAAAAACCGCCCGAAGACCCAGCAGGTCTCCCATCCAGCCTGCAAGTACGGTGACACCTGACATCACCAGAAAATTAATGCCCATATAAATCCCGTTGGCGGTAGCCCGCATCCCGAGGGCATGATCCTGCACAATGGCAAGCATGACCGGGGCAGTGGCAAATGTGTTGAATCCAAGCAGCAACAGCACAGGAAAGAGCGCCCAGGCCGGTGTTGCCAGAAAAATGAGCATAAGGACAGGCGAGGAGATCATGGCCGCAAGTAGCACAAACCGGCGTCCCAGTCGATCACTAAAGGTACCGGAAACCATGGTGCCTAACGCCCCGGCAAACTCAAGTAAAGCTAAAGCCGTGCCTCCAAACCACAGACTTCGGCCCTGAGTCACCATGAAGGTCGGCAAGAAGGCGCATAGGGAGGCGACCATCAAGGCTCGAGCCACCACCAGACAGACCAGGGGAATCCATACACGTTGCATGGCCTGCCAAGTCTTGACTACAGAGCTGTCACGACTTCTTTCACAGTGAATCATGGCATGCCGGAGTCGCCAGTACAGCAGTCCCGAAGCCACCAGGCCGAGGATCATGACGGGGTAACTTCTCTCAAACCCCCAGAGTGAGACCGCAGCAACTGCCAACAGAGGGCCGACCGTTCTGGCAAACTCACCTGCCGCCATAAAAAAGCTCATCCCTCTTCCGATCTGGGAGCCTGAGGCCTGTGCAATCATCACTGGCCCTGGCACATGCAACACAGCGGCGCTAAACCCGGCTACAGCGAGCAACAAGCAAACCAGGCCGTAGCTGGGGGCAAGGCCAATTAGACTCATACACACAGCGGTAACCGCAGGAGCAAAAATAACCATGTAGCGCATGTCAATGCGGTCGGCCACGACGCCAATGATAGGGGTAAAAATGGAGGGTAGGCGTAAAAATATGGTAAGAGCGCCTGCCAAGGTTAGTGAAAGGCACAGTTTCTCGATTAATAGGGGAAGCCACGGGGCGAGAAAGCTGCTGAACACATCATGTACAAAGTGGCCACCAGCAATAATCAGCACCTGCCCTGTCCGGAACCTGGTAGTCGGTCCGTTCTCAGCGCCTTGTGATGCGGGAATGGTATTAGGGTTAAGCAGGCTGTTGCCCACAGAAACATTCCTTTGAGCGGTCATTAAAGACTTTTTTGCTAATAAATCTTGACGGTTTCGTAAAAAGCCAATTTTTCTCACTCTGCGAGCAAAATCGAGCCTTTTTCAAAAAGCTAAACACTTACGATTCCTCAAAAAAATGTATTTTACCAAGCTAAAAGGGATTTGGGCAACAGCCTGTAAAGGTTTGATACCAGGCAAGAAAAACAAAAAAGCTTTGAATTGTAACCCAATGAAGGATTCAGGGATACACTCCAAAGCTTGACGAAACCGTCAATCTTATTTTGCACAATAAATTTTTGTATTGTGAACCCGCACCCTTTTGATCATTTTGTCCATTTCACGGGGAGAAAGGAGACCCCTTTTCACAAAGTATTCTCCTATTGGGTATTGAAGTCTGCGTTGTTTGCCCATTAGGGCCATAAACTGAAAAGGGGTAATATAACCTTTGCGCAAGGCGTATTCGCCGAATTTTTCCTTGTGGCTTCGCCCTATAAGAATTCTTTGTACATCATGCGACGACAAAAACCCCCAACCCCGAGCAATCTGACCGATAGGTGGACGTTGCTTTCTCTGCCAGATGATTGCCTCAATAAGGGTTTTCCATGAAATAAGGCCGGAGTAATATAGGAATTGGCCGATCAACAGTTCTCGTTTCGGGAAATTGCCTTTGTAATAATGATCAGCAAACCGCTTCTCCCCTTTTCCCCTTGCAGTTGCTCCTCTCTGTTTTTTTTGAGTACCTATTTCATCACTTAAAACAATTTTGCTGTCGCCTTTGATGATCGGGGACAGAACCTGGTAGGCCACAACCACCTCTTTGAAACGCCTGTTCATTCCCTCTTCACTTTGCCCAAGTACGTTTGCCCGGTCCGGGTGGGTCTCAAGGGCTTTCTTCCTGTAAGCAGACCTAAGTGCCAATGGCTCAAGGTCTCTCAAAAAATCTATCGGAGGCTTGACTTCGGGGCCAAATAGGACCCGGCAGGCATTGAAAACGTCCGTTCCGGAAATGGCAGATAACATACGTAGCCTCTCTCAGGTTTTCTAAAACGAG
>JAUWMM010000203.1 GCA_030613145.1 Desulfobacterales bacterium
GTTAATACAGCCAAATCGCCTATTAAAGATGAAAAGGGGAATGTCACTGGGATATTAGGCATCTTTTGGGACATCACCCAGCGCAAGCGGGCAGAGGAGGCCCTGCGCAAGAGTGAGGAAAAACTTGACGCCATGTTGCACTCTATTGGTGATCACATGAGTATGATGGACAAAGACCTGAATATTGTCTGGGCCAATAAAACCGCAAAGAAGGTCTTTGGCAATGATATGATCGGCAAGAAATGTTTTGAAGTCTACCATAGAAGAAAAGAACCTTGTGAGCCTTATCCTTGCCTTACGCTTAAGGCATTTCAGGATGGAAAGGTCCACGACCATGAAATCGAGGTGATAGATAAAGAGGGAAAAATATCACATTACCATTGTACTGCCAACGTAGCGTTAAGAGACAAAGAGGGAAAGCCCACAACAGTGATAGAAATCTCTAGAGACATCACAGTTCGCAAGCGCACTGAGGGAGCCCTTCGGAAAAGCCGGGATAAATTGGCCGGGATCATCAAGTCTGTGCCGGATCCGATGATCATGATGGACAAGGAATTTAATATTGTGTGGACCAACGACATTGCAAAGCGTCTGTCCGGGCCGGACCTAATTGGCAGTAAGTGTTTTGCCACCTATCATATGCGAGACACTGTTTGCGAACCATGTATTGTTCAGCAGTGTTTCGATGATGGTAGGGTCCACGAGTTTGAAACCGAGATAACCGACAACAATGGGAACCAAAGGACTTTCTGGTGCACGGCCAGCGTAGCTGCGCGGGCCGAAGACGGCCATCCAGCCATGGTCGTAGAGTCTTTAAGGGACATTACCGAACGGAAGCACGCCCAAGCCGAAATCGAAACGCTAAAGCAACAAATCGAGTTCATTCTGGGTGTGACAAAAACAGGGCTCGACATTATCGATTCAGACTATAACATTCGATACATTGATCCAGAGTGGAAAAAGGTATATGGCGATCCGGCCGACAGAAAGTGTTATGAGTACTTTATGGACAAGATCGAACCGTGTTCTGGCTGCGGAATCACGAAGGCCATGGAAACAAAGACACACGTTGTCACCGAAGAAGTGCTGGTCAAGGAGGCCACCAGACCCATCCAGGTAACGACCATACCTTTTCAAAATGATGAGGGTGAATGGCTCTTTGCCGAGGTTAATGTGGACATCACGGAAAGAAAGCGAGCCGAGGAGGCACTTCGGGAAAGAGAAGCTGCCTTGGAGACTCGGACTATTGAGCTTGAGGAAACAAATAGTGCGTTAAGAATTTTACTGAAACGAATGGACGAGGATAAGAGAGAGCTTGAAGAAAAGGTGACGTTAAATCTTAAGGAACTCGTATTGCCTCAAATAGAAAAATTGAAAAGTTGTCGATTAGATGACAAAAGCATGGTCTACTTGTCCTTTCTGGAATCGAACTTAAATGACATTGTTTCACCATTCGCACATAGGTTATCCTCGAAACATTTTGGTTTCACTCCCACAGAAATTCAAGTTGCCACCCTTGTAAGGGATGGAAATACTACAAAATATATAGCAGAATTTTTAAATTCCTCTTACAGAACGATTGAGTCTCATAGACAGAATATCAGAGAGAAGATTGGCATAAAGAAAGAAAATATAAACCTCAGATCCTTCCTTTTGTCGATGTAAGACCACGTATTTTTTCTCCGTCCGTGGGTATCTACTTGTAACCTATGTACCAGGTTTGTACCGGTATTTTGTAAGTGGTAATACCGTTTTTCTTCCAAGCAATCTTATGATATCGATAATTTTGCGGTAATTGTGAATTTCCCTTATCAATGATCATTATTGAGCGAGACGCTGTGGAAGCTAACATGGATACCAGGATTCTGATTGTAGACGATGACCACCAACTGTGTGATGCCCTTCAGCAGATGATTTCCAGTTGGGAAATAAACACGAGAATTATTACCAAGCCAACGCTGGTTGCCAATCAAGTAAAAGATACTTTTTTCAACATTGTCCTCCTCGATATTGTCATGCCTGAAAAGTCCGGATTCGATTTGATTCCGGAAATCAACAGACTTTGCCCCGAAACTAAAATAATCATTATGACCGGGCATGCTGACAAAGAAAGTGCCATCAAAGCCCTCAGGCTGGGCGTGTTTGACTTTTTGGAAAAACCGATCAAAATGGAGCTACTGCATCACTGCGTTGTGCGTGCCCTGGATACCCAAAAGATCAAACTGGAACTCAGTAGAACCATAGAAGAGCTTAAACGCAAACAGAGTGACCTGTTGACTCACAAACAGAGGTTGGAGTATGTGAATGAGGAGCTGTTTGAAAATAATAATGCGCTGTCAGTCCTGGCAAGAAATTTGGAAAGGACCAGGCAGGAATCTGAGAAACGGATAGTGCTGAAAATAAGGTCATTGATCTTGCCTGTTGTGGAAAAGCTTCAGCAAGATAAGAAGCTGAAAAGGTATAAGGCTGAATTGAGCATGCTGGAGAATCATATAGAAACCTTGACCTCGGGTCTCGCTACCGACACAAGAATAGCCCCTGTGCTTTCTGACACCGAGTTGCGCATCGCTTCCATGGTCGCGAACGGGTTAAAAAGTAAAGAGATAGTAAAAGCGGTGCACATTTCTCTCGACACAGTCAAAACCCACCGGAAGAACATCCGGAGGAAACTAAATATCAATCATTCCCATTACAACCTGAGGACTTATCTTGAATCCAGGATGAGAAAAGGACAAGGCATCCAAAAAGCTCCGTAACATTCTTCCCCTACAATGTCCCTCCCCTATATGATAGACCTCAATTGAGGTGATCATCAACCCCTTCCAATTCCCGATTTTTTTTCATTGGCGGATAGAATTTCCAAAAAGCCAATTGACTGTTCTTATACGCTATTAGCGAAGAAGTGGGTATGCCGTATACCCACTTCATTCCCCCAAGAATCCACCTTGCTTTTTTCATAGATTCGCTTTTTATATAACCTGGGCAGAAAGGTTACGACCCTCGATTAAGGCTTACATGACCGGGCTTCACCCCGAGTAATATGTAGCTCTCATTCCTCAGGGTGAAGATATTGACATTCCTGAAATTACCTGATGCCCCAAGATTTTCCCAAAAAGCCCATAGTAGGACTTCCTGACTGAATGCACCCGTTCGATGGACGGTTGACAATTTCACTTGTGGAGGAAACGACAGTGGAAACTGAGCAAAGGAAATTCATACGACTATTGCCGCAAGACTTGACGTTCGCTGTTATCAGGCCTCACTTTTCCAATTTGGGGAAGGTCAAAGACATAAGTAGAGGCGGCATGGCCTATGAGTATATTTTCAATGAAACCCAGAACACAGGTGATGCTGAAATAGATATCTTCTTATCTGGTGATAGTTTCTATCTACCTAGAATACCGTCCAAAATAATATATGACACAAAAATAGTTGAAAAATTCCAAAGCGTGGAAACGAGGCGATGCGGGGTGCAGTTCAGGGACCTTACTGAAGAGCAGGCGGCTGAGCTGGACCTTTTCCTCAAGAGCCACACAACAGGAACGGCTTGAACCACATGACCCACACCCCTCCTCGCCTGGCGGGAGGGGGTTGGGGGAGGGGGAATCCATTCCCGTTATGCATAGTCTTCAAACTGAGGTTGCTATTTAAGCTAGACATTCAAATCCGCAATCCAAGATCGTAATAGACAGGGGTATAAGACGGTAAAATATGTGAAATAAACTTCCACATGAGATGGCAAACTCCTTTCATAAAGTGGAATTCCATTTCACATATTTAAACAAAACATGAAGAAGGTCTCAGTTTTTCGGAATATGAATAGATTGAAATATCAATTGGTTATCAAGATATCCCATTTTCAATACGTAAAGGCATGCCAATTGCGAGATTATAATTAAATTTTTATGGTTTCGTAAAAAGTCAAAAATACTCCCTCTCCCTTGACGCCCGCCTGCCACTGCGAGGCACGAGCGGGCAAGGGGTGAGGGTGAAAAACGAAGTCATCAGCCATGGGCTCTTAGGCATGCCGTAGAGGCGAAGCTTTGCTTCGCGATTGAGCTTGCGACGTAAATTTACAATAGACTCAACAAATTACAGCAGGTATCGCCCGGAACCTGAGGGGGCGGAGCCTGTCCAGTAATAGTTCAGCACCCATTGCTTTTTTGTCATTTCGACCAAAGGGAGAAATCTTTTAGCTGACAATACGGGCTGAGCTATTACGAAGAGTCTTGTTATTCCACTGGTCCTTAGTCAACTCCGTATTCCGGCAAGCGGGGAATAAGAGATGAATACAGAAGAAACAACCAGCACATCGCTTAGAGATTTTCTTCACGTCGTTTTTAAACGAAAAAACCACATCCTCCTATTTTTCATTGTCACCGTTTGCACGGTTGCCATCGGCACGATAGCCGCTAAGCCGACTTATGAGGCTACCGCCCAGATTCTGGTCAAGATCGGCAGGGAAAATCTCTATGTGCCGACCGTCCCGGCGGGCGGCAATGCAAGTCCGGTATTCAGTTTTAATCGCGAGGAACAGATCAATTCGGAGATCGAGATCCTTAAGAGCCGATTTCTGCTCGCAAAAGTAGTCGAATCCCTGGGGCCAACGGTCATTTACAAAGGGCTAAACGACAACGGCCAAGGGCTTCTAAGTCGTCTCTTTCAAAGGACTCACGCCCGAGAGTCGCCTGTCGACAAAGCCGTATTAAGACTTCAGCAGGCTCTCAAAGTG
>JAUWMM010000307.1 GCA_030613145.1 Desulfobacterales bacterium
ATTGAGCGCCGGCCTCCATTACTCCCTTGGCTGTCTCAAGTAACCCATCAGGAAATCCGCCCATATTAAAGGTAAGAATGAATCCAACGCCCCAGACCACGACCATGGAAAGGATAAATAGTAAAAAACCGTATTTCAAGAAATCCATGGGGTGAATCATCTTCTCGCCTGTATCGGGATAGATGCCCAGGCCGTAAACAATGGCGTTGTTCGGGGTACCCACGATCAGGAAATGGGCAAAGGAGGTGGCAAAGGCCACGGCTAAACCTACCGCCCATGGCTCGCCTGGATTACCGGTCATGATCCCCATGGGAATCACAATGGGCCCAAGAAGCGCGGTGGTCCCTGCGTCGGACATGAAGTTGGTCATTATACCGGACAGACTGGACATCCCGACCCAAAGGCCAAAGCCTTCATTCATGCCCACAGTGCCAAGAATCTTCAGAAAACTTTGAGCCAGCCACAGGGCGGCCCCGCTTTCCTTAAGAAGGGCACCCAGGGTCAGGGCTCCGCAGTACATGAACCAGGCGTCCCAGGATATGCCATTCAGGATCTTTTTCCAGTCCGTTGTCTTAAATACGACAGGTATTAGTAGCGCCAAGAGCGATGGGCCTCCGAGTCCGAGCTCTTCTCCGCCTACGATCCAGAGGAATAGGATCAGGAGAAGCATCCCAAATGTGACATACTCTGGGTACGTCATCTTGCCCATCTTTCGGGTCTCTTCCTTGATGGCCACCAGGCCGGGAGTAAGATCCTTGGTCTTGATATTTCTGCCAAAAAGGAGCAGCATGTAAACAGCCACCACGACTCCCAGCACAGGGACCATGGGGAAGCCGTATTTCATCCAGGTGAAAAAGTCCATAGGCACATTATATTCACTCCAGAATCCCATCATGATCACGTTACGGCCACCGGCCGCAGGCGAGCCGACCCCGCCAACATTTAAGGCATAGCAAAGTGTAAACATCAAAAATTTTGCCAATGCCGGATCGTGTTCGATCTTTCCCCCCTTGCTGTTGGCCGATACGGCGCCAAAATAGACCGCAGCCATCACAGGGGTCATGAACGCACACATGGCATGGGCCGAGATAAAGGAACCCACAACGGCCATACTTATACACAAGACAAAGATAGGAACTATGAACCCCTTGGTCCAGCCCAGTAGCCAGCTGGCCAGCCGCTTGTGCAATCCCACGTCTACAACAGCCACACCCATGGCCAAGACACCGAGCAGGAACATGGGGGCATCGCCCGCAAAGGTCTTGCCGATCATTTTGCGGGGAAGAAGGTGAAGAAAATATGCCATCGTGGGCATCAGGATCCCGGTCAACCCGATCGGGAGAGCCTCTGTGGCAAAAAAGATAACCGCCATAGGGATGATGCCAAGCACAATCTTAGTTTTACGGGCCGCATCAGTCACGTCATGTGCTATTTCCCATTCAATCATCTTATCTGCAAATCCATAATCTCTAACGACGTCGACTATGGTCTGTGGCGTGGGCAAAACGAAACCAATCAGGATGAAAATCGTCGTCCCGATACAGATCCACAATAACTTGTTAGCAAGGATTCCACCACCACCTACATCTTCGATTTCATGACTCATTGAAAAATTTCCTCCCTTACGACTTTTTTCAGCGGACGGCACCGTCACGCATTGACGCACTGTTTCAGTACGATTCTGGAAATCTCTTTCAGTATGTCCTCAAGATGAACAATTCCTACCACCTCCTCCTTGTTCACGACCGGCAGGAAACTCACCTGATATTTGTTAAGCAAAAACACCGCCTCCATGAGCATCTCGGTCTCACGTGCACAGGCTTTGATCGGAACCATAACCTCCACAACTCGCTTCTTGACCCCTTCCAGGCATTCTGCTTTTAGTTGTCCTTCCCAAAATATGGGCCCACTCTTTGCAGCCCCCTTGAGAAAGCGGGTAGTTAGCCCGAACACGAGTTCAGGTGGTGAAACAAAACCCTTGATAATCTCCTTTTCGGAAGGCTCCTCTCCCACGACAATGAGGCATAGGGGCCTGCCCTTTCTTCTTGCTTTTTCCGTGAGCCGAAAGGCTTCTTGGACCGTTTCCCTCTCTTTGACATAAGGATATTGGTCCAGGGGACGCATAAGGTCTCTTACCAGTTTTTCTGTGGGTATACTTTCCGAAGGCATGGTTCATCTTTCCGGTCTATAATAATATTAGCAAGGGGCGTGCCAAGCCACGAGAACCATTTCATTTTGCAATAACCCGGTGTTATTTTTAAGTTTGCTCCTTGCGGGCACTTTGTCAAGAACGACTCCTGGCACATAATTCCGGCAAGGTTTTGCCGGGCCGTACAATTTTTTGCCGTTTTCAGAGTAAATCCGTTTGACACCCACGGTGCATTCGGAGTAAGAATTTTGGAATTTAAGGAATTGTAAATTGAAGGAAGTCTATTTGGTTTTGAATTCCTGAATCCCAAAGTCCCTGAATTTTTGACATATGAAACTACAACCGCCCTACATAGAGTATCTCCAGGAATCTATCATGCAAGAGTTTATCCTGGGGTCTGGTGTAATGCTATCGATCATGAAGACCCTTCATCAAGTGGCCAGGCACGATGTGAATGTGCTCATTACAGGGGAAAGTGGTACGGGGAAGGAATTTCTTGCCAAAATAATTCACCTGCAGAGTACGCGGGCTGAACACCCTTTCGTCCCTGTGAACTGCGGCGTTCTTTCAGGTCTCATGTTTGAAGACAAACTGTTCGGGCATGAAAAGGGGTCTTTCACTGGGGCCATTCGCCTGCAAAAGGGCTGCTTTGAGATGGCTGACAAGGGGACACTATTTCTGGATGAGGTCTCTGAAATACCACTGGAAAATCAGCCGAACTTTTTGCGGATCCTTGAAGATTTTCAGTTTCTGAGAATCGGGGGTAGTGAGTTAATCAACGTAGACGTTCGCATTATCTCGGCAACCAATAAGGACCCAAGAGATAAGGTCAAAGAGGGTTTGTTTCGAGAGGATCTCT
>JAUWMM010000216.1 GCA_030613145.1 Desulfobacterales bacterium
CGCAAAGCGAGGCGGCCGATGACACAAGCGGGCAGGAAGGCCCGCAGGCAGGCCTGGTATGTCTGGATGCAAGGCAGGGAACAATTCTGGCAATGGTGGGAGGAAAAGATTTTCAAAAGAGTCCGTTCAACCGTGCTACCATGGCCCGAAGACAGCCGGGCTCGGCATTCAAGCCCTTGGTATACGCCTGTGCAATGGAAAATGGTTTTGCTCAAAACCATGTGATCTGGGATGCCCCGGTCGTTTTCAAGGGGGCCAGAGAGGGCCTTGACTGGGCTCCGAAAAATTTTTCCAGAAAATTCAAGGGGGAGATGACACTCAGACAGGCCCTAAGTGTATCGCAGAACATCCCGGCAGTAAAACTCCTTAACAAACTCGGTGCCTCAACTGCCGTGCAGTGGGCGTACAGGATGGGCATAAAGTCTCCCTTACAACCCAATCTCTCATTGGTGCTTGGAACATCCGAGGTGACGCTCCTGGAATTGACAAGGGCCTATGCGGTCTTCCCGAACGGGGGGGTAGGAACTACACCCTTTGCGATCCTGGAGGTTCTGGACCGGGAAGGGCGATCTATCCGGCAAGCAAAGCCCCAGATGTACCCCGTGGTCAGTCCTGAAACAGCAGCCATCATGACCGATATGCTACAGGCGGTCGTGCAGGCAGGGACCGGCAAGGCTGCAAGGCGTATTGGTCGGCCTCTGGCCGGCAAGACCGGAACGACCGACAGTTACAGGGATGCCCTTTTTGTGGGGTTTTCTCCGACTCTCTCTCTGGGGGTATGGGTTGGTCTGGATCACTATGGCATGCTGGGCAACAAGGAAACAGGTGCCAGGACTGCCCTTCCCATATGGATCGATTTCATGGAGCAGGCACTATCAGGCCGACCTTATCGTGATTTCACTATGCCGGAAGGGGTCGTAAGGGTCCGAATAGATGTTGAATCCGGGCTCCTTGCATCAGAGGATTGTCCGAATGCAGTGGCAGCGGTGTTCAAGAAAGGAACCGAACCCAAACAATATTGCAAACACGCAGCAAAAGCGGGCTTTGGAGGGCTTTGAGTCAATAACCTCGGCGCTCCCCCTGAGAATGATAACTTACGAATATCCTTGACCAAAAGAGGGAGGATACCGGAACTTTGGATTGGATTGTAACAGGTTGACGCTCACCGGGGTGACGCTATGCCTTGAATATGCGAAGCCCATTGCTGTGAAGGAGGTAAGCTTGTGACGTTTTGGGGATCAAGTTGATGGGGTTCACATTTTTTACTTTATTACCAGCGTTCCCGCCTTCCGTTCCGGAAAAAACGAATCTTTGTGTCCATATTTGCTTCCGTATTGGAATTACCGTTTCCATAATTTCAGCAAAACAAAACATTATGTCAAGGAAATACCAATCAAAAGATGGAAAACAGCAGAAGGTATTTGTCTTTGGGCAACAGCCCGTTAAGATACGACCCCGTGTCTTACCGTTTTTTTGAGTTGACTCGCTCATATTATCGCGATAATATGAGCGCATGAAATCGAATCATTACATCCCGAGGATGGTGGAAAATTATGCTTTTGACGAGACCTTGACCGGCAGGCACATGGTCTTTCTGGCCGGCCCCAGACAGGTTGGAAAGACTGTGCTTGCAAGACAATGGTTGAAAAAGCGCGGATGCGCTCCCCTCTATTTCAACTGGGATGACATCTCCACACGGCAGGCCTACCTTGCTGACAGCCGGTTTTTTGAGTCCCCTGCCAGGTCGCTCGGCATCCAGGACCCTTGGATCGTATTCGACGAGATCCACAAACGAAACCGTTGGCGTGACATTTTGAAGGGGGCATATGATCTTTTTGCTGACGAGTTCAGATTCCTCATTACCGGCAGTGCCCGTCTTGATTTGTTTCGTCGTTCAGGCGACTCCCTGGTTGGAAGATACAACCTGTTCCACATGATGCCACTGAGCACAGGCGAGGTGACCAACACACCGCATGAACCCTGTTTCCTGGAACAAACGGATTCCAAAAAGCTGGCAGATAGTCTTGAGGACACGATCTCCCGTCCACTCTCTTCCGAGGCCGTGGAAGCCTATGAAGGCCTGTTGAAGTATGGCCCTTTTCCAGAGCCCTTTCTCAAACAAAATGAACGATTTTCTCGAAAATGGCACCAGGATTACATCAGCCTGGTAGTTAGGGAGGATCTGAGAGACATTAGTCGGGTAGCTCAACTCGACAAGGTCGAGAACCTGCTTTTTCTCTTGCCTTCAAGGATTATGGCACCACTGTCCATCCCGAATGTGGCTGGTGAGCTCGAGGTAGCTCACACCACCGTAAAGAGCTGGCTGGAACAGTTGAGAAGACTCTATTTGGTGTTTTCAGTGGACCCATGGTCGCGAAAGATCCCAAGGGGCCTTCGAAAAGCGAAAAAATGGTATTTCCTCGACTGGTACTATGCACCCGAGGGAGCAGCCCGGCTGGAGAACATGATGGCCACATACCTCTACAGGACCTGTCTTGCCATGACCGACATGGGCTACGGCAATTACCGTCTTCATTATCTGAGAACACTGGATAAGAAGGAAATCGATTTCATTGTTGCTCGGGACAACGTTCCGATTTTGGCCGTAGAGGTCAAATCGGCCGATATAAAGCTGTCCAAGCCGCTCAAGGATCGCCGGAAATGGTTCCCCGATTTGCTGCCCCTTGGCTTTCAGGTGGTCAACCGAAGGAATATACTTCAGAAATACCCGGACAAGACATGGGTAGTGAGCATTGAAAGAATGCTGTCCCTTCTGATCTGAAAAGCGACCATAAAATCATCACGGTCGGCATCATCCTCAAAGGTGGCTTCCCTTAATCCTAGAGCGGAAAGCGGGATGCTGGTAACAAAATAAGAAACCCATTCGATACCGAGGATCATAATGTAATGTAAACGTTGGAGTAAATTTATTTTCTTATCAGCGTCCCGCTCTTCCCCCGGTGCGACGTAAAAGCAAGGACTGACGGTGCTTATAACATCTTTAAGGATAACGCATGAGAGAGACCATAACGACCGCAACCGACGGAAGTGGTGAACATGATCCATGTCGCGCGCAAAAATACTGGCGTGGCATATCGTTGACCGGCGGGGCGCCGCCCTGCGGAGCGCAGAAGCGATCCGCGAAGGAGCACGCCAATGCCGCGAATCACGGCTGCGGCGTGTGCGGTGCGTCCGCGACACGGCCTTTCTTGAGCGTGGACGGTCGGGACTACCGGCGCTGCGACTGTTGCCAGGCCACCTTCCTAAATCCGGCGCAGAGGCTGTCACCGGAGGCGGAACATGCGCACTATCTACAGCATAGGAACGATCCGGCTGGCGCGGATTACCGGCGGTTTCTGTCGAAGCTCGCCGATCCTTTGTTGAAACGGCTGGCGCCACACCGGGATGGGCTGGATTACGGATGCGGCCCGGGGCCGGCGCTGGCTCAAATGCTCTGCGAGGCAGGACACCGCGTAAGTGTGTTCGATCCGTATTTCTTTCCCGACCCGGCCCCGCTCGATTGTCGTTACGATTTCATCACCTGCACCGAAGCCATTGAGCACTTCCACCGGCCAGCTGAGGAGTTCGCCCGTTTCGAGCGGATGCTGCGGCCGGGTGGCTGGCTTGCGGTCATGACCTGCTTTCAAGCCGACGACGGACGTTTTGCGTCCTGGCACTACCGCCGCGACCCGACTCATGTCGTTTTTTATCGCGAAACGACGCTGCGCTACATCGCCCAGGGGTTCGCATGGTCCTGTGAAATTCCGGTCAAGGACGTGGCGTTGATGCAAAAGCCTCTTAACCTAAACGCATGAAGGAGCCAAGATACCGTGCGCGATGACATTGATTTGAATGATATCAAGAAACGCCTCGAGGAGCGGCTCGAAGCCATCATAGCGGGACAAAAAGCGAATAAAGACGAGAATGCACCGGTGGAGCTCGATCAGGCGCGCGTCGGCCGCCTCCACGGATGGATGCCATGCAGCAGCAAGCCATGTCTCAGGCCGCGGCCCGCCTGGTCGAGGCTGAACGAAGCCGCATCCAGATGGCACTCAGACGTATGCAATCCGGCGATTACGGCTATTGCATGAATTGCGACGAAGAAATTACAGAGGGGCGGCTGCAGGCCGATCCCAGTGTGTTGACCTGCATCTCCTGCGCCCGGGCGTCGGAGGGATAATGATCCGACTGGTTAGGAATTAGAGGAATTAGGGACGGGTATTGATATATTGACATAGATAATCCGATAACTGCTTTCCTCCGACTTTTCATCTGGTGCGATATAGTTATCAATATATCAATACCCGTCCCTAATTCCAAGCCGAGCATAGCGGAACACCAGTCAGGTGCAGAAAATTGTTCTGCAATGAATCCATTGCATGCCTTTTTAGAAAAGTAAAACAGTTCTATATTTCACACATATTTGCGCCAATAAACTTCACAAGCTTCGTAACAAATATATCGTTTTCTTTCAGAAAATTTACAATATTTGGT
>JAUWMM010000201.1 GCA_030613145.1 Desulfobacterales bacterium
CCTTACCGGGCCTTATACGCCAATGAGCGAAGCTTTTCATAGCCGAAGAGTTCGTCTCTGACCATTGAGCCTTCCTTGATCTCCACTTGAAAACCCTGCTCGATAGCAGCAACTACCGTTTCCTTGACTTGATCCCACAAAGGTTTTTTCCCGGTCTCGTGTTGTACAGACGTCAGGGGCTCTACCACTTTATCCCGTATCTCTGGGGGCACCCACACCACGCGCAAGAAATCTCGCGTATCGAGAGGACCCGCAAAGACTACCGCATTGATCACCGCTATACCTTCCACCTCAGAGATGACAAAGGTCGCGATTTTGTCTCCCCGTACCCGAATGCTTCCCCGGTGCTTGTACCAAGCCTCTTTGACTCCGAGATCCTCTATGATTTTTAATAGGATGTGACCCATCTTCTGATAAGCCGCATCTATGTCCTTGATAAGATCCCCCTGGAGGATTAACTGTATGAAGGCCGTACTTTCAGGGTGGGCAAAGACCATATTGCGCTCCCCGGTCAGGATCACCTGATCCAGGTCTGGCAGCTCCGGCCGGATCTCATTGATCATGGGGGCAAAGTTGGTCAAGGCAATGAGGCATTTGGCACCGGAGTCTTTAAGGATGTGCAGGATTTCTCCGCCTTTATACAGGGTGTTGAAGGGCACGGCTACCGCCCCGAGCTTCAACGTGCCGACAAGGGTATAAACAAACTCCGGGATGTTCGGAAGCATGATGGCGACCCTGTCTCCTTTTATTACACCCAGCCCCTGGAGACCGTTGGCCACCCGATTGGCCCGGAGGTTCAATTCCTTATATGTTATGGCCTCCCCTTCAAAGCGAAGTGCCACCAAGTCAGGAGAGGATGCTGCCCACGTTTCAATCGACTGAACCAGGCCCAGTCTCTTTTTGTTCAATTTTGCGCTCATCACGGTAATCGTCTATGAGTTCCTTTTTCAGGACTTTCCCTGTCACACTCATGGGGAGGATCCCCATGAAAAAGATCTCATCCGGCACCTTGAAGTTTGACAAGGACTGTTTGCAATGGCTGACAAGCTCTCTTGCCGAAACCTCTCCCCTCGTTGTGACAAAGGCGACAATTTCCTCCCGTTCCCCCTTTCTTCTACCAATGACTGCAGCCTCCTTTACCACCGGATGACTCATAAGGACGTCCTCCACCTCCCTTGGAGAAATATTGAGGCCTCCCTTGATGATGATCTCCTTCTTGCGATCTGTGATAAAGAAATATCCGTCCTGATCCTGATATCCTATATCGCCGGTGAGAAACCAGCCGGCCCTGAAGGCCTCTTCCGTGTCTTGCGGAAGGTTGTAATAGCCTGCGGTGATGCCTTCTCCTCTTATGGCTATCTCTCCGACCTCCCCTAACGCAAGTTCTTTGCCATCGCCATCCACGACCTTCATTTCAAACCCGGGAAGAGGCACACCAATAGAGCCTGCCTTGCAAACACCATCCGGGGGGGTGAGGCAACAGGCGGCTACGGTTTCAGTCAGGCCGTACCCTTCAAGGACCCGGCACCCTGAACACCTCTCAAAGGCTTCAATCATCTCTTTGGGCAACGGAGCTGCCCCTGAAAGACACAATCGGAGGGTATCAGGCAGGCGCACCTTTTTCCGTTGGAGCAGCGTGAGGAGGTGGCCAAACATGGTGGGGATAGCGACCATCAGTGTTGGACGACTCTCCATGATGGTTCTTAGCAAGTTGCCAGGACTATATTGGGGGACCAGGACGATGCTTGCCCCGTGAATCAACCCTGTATGGAGGACGTTTGAAAGCCCGAACACATGAAAGAAAGGGAGGACCCCGATAATTTTGTCTTTTGGGGTTACATCCAGCGCCTGTTCCGTAGATTGCTGCTCGCACAAGAAATTTTTGATTGTGAGCTTCACCCCTTTGGGTCGGCCTGTAGTGCCCGACGTGTAGAGGATACAGGCCATGTCTTCAGGGGTCGTGGAGACGGGGACAAATTCGTCGCTAGCCTTTAGCACCATTTCTTCAAAGTTAATTGTTTCTGCCGGACGCAGGCTCGCTCTGCCTGACCTCGGCTGGTATGCCACATCCACATCATGCTCGGACGCTGCCTCATGGTCTACTGCAACATCCACACCTGCTAATATTCCCTTCCGGCCTACCCCTTGAATGATCACAGTGCCTGCTGTGACGCTGGAGGCGAGCAGATAACGCCCGGCGATCCGGCCTTCTATAACGGCCCCCGGCAAGGCCATGATATCAGCCACATCCCCAGCGGGCTTAAAGATAAGCCGCCATTGCCCTTTACGCTTTTTTCGAGAGAAAATCTTCCACTTCATCAAAAAACACCCGAATCACCACGTCACCAGGTGGACTGGTGACTAAGCTTATCACCACAAAGAGTGTAACATTGATCAGAAGTGTGGGGATGGCCGGATGGAGACCAAACAACACAGGTTGATAGATAAAGCCCGCAATTAGGTAAAGCGTGCCGGCTACGATCCCGGTTACTGCCCCCTCCTTGGTAGCTCTTTTCCAGAGAATACCCCCGACTAGAGACGGCCCCCACTGGGCAAACCCTGGAATCGCAATTCCCAACAGGTATTGAGCCAGCTCAACAGGATACCAGAAGGCAATGACCATGCTCAGCAAGAGAATACCAATGACCGAAAGTTTGGTCGTCCGGATGAGAAATTGGTCGCTGCCCTTGGGGACAAAGAGACCGTGGATGACGTCCCTGGCCACGATAATGCTCGACGTCATGAGCTGGACTGCAGCAGTGGAAATGGCTGCTGCAATGACGCCCATGAGCACAAATACCGAAAACCAAGGAGGGAGGTAACTGGTTATAATCATTTGCACAATGTTATCTGCATCCTTGCCTGAAACAGGCGGGACCAGAGTGCCTGGCATGTGACTGATGGCAGGTGCCACCAGAGAACCCCAGATAAAGGGAATCGTGTAAAAGAGCATGCCGGCCACGATAAGGGCCAGGGCAGGCATCCACTTGAATATGGTTTTATCCTGGGCAGTCATGGTGCTGATGACGATGTGAGGCCATGTAAAGGCCAATGCTCCGACCAAGAACACAATAGAGGTAGCAGCCGGCCTGAACAACCCCTCAGGGCCGGGTGTGGTGAGAAGGGCAGGCTCTTTGCTCTGAAGAATCTCCACAGCCCCTGAAAGGCCTTCTGGAAAGACCCTGACAATGACAAAGATGAGGGATCCCAGGAAAGCAACCGTGTAAACCAGACCAAGGAGCACATTGACCCACGCTGTAATGCGCATGCCGCCCAGAAAAACAATGAGAATCAGAAGCAAGGAGATGTAAAGGATGCCCACAACAGGCGGAACCCCTAGCAAAGCCTTCAGCCCCAGGCCCACACCCAGAGACTGATCAGCAATGTAGGGAATAATCGAACCAAGAAGCACCACGGAGATGATGAGTCTTAGCCCCGGTGACTCATACCTGGCGGCCATGGCCTCAATGGGCGATAAGAACCGATTCAACCGGCACACTGCCCAAAGCCGTGGACCAATAAACATGTACAGGATGGCAAAACCCGCAACGCAGCCCCATATGAAATATACAAACCCGGGCCCGTGCTGGTACAGGATGCTCGGATAGGCGTAAAAGGTCCATACACTTGAGATGGCAAAGAGGGAAAAGAAAAACATGACCGCAATGCCTAAACCCCTGCCTGCAAGCATGTAGTCTTCCGCTGTTTTGGCCGAAACTTTGTAACCGTACACGGCCATGAGCAGGACCACAACACCAAAGGCAGCTAGAACAATGATTATCATCACGGGTTATAATCCTGGTTTTGGCCTAAGTATTTGAGGTATTTCTTCAAGGGCTGTTTCAAAACCCTTTTCCTTCGATTCAACGAAAGGGCCAATATTTAAGGAAATAAATAAGATAGGCACAGAGCCAGATCAGCAAGAAAATAATGCCCGCAGCAAATGGGAGGCTGATCCATCCCATAATGATAACCGGTCTGGAAAATAAAGGGGTGACTGCAAATAGCCCCACTACAGACAGTAGCAGGACTAGGAGAAAAATCCGGCCTGCTCGATGTGCAAATACCTCTCTCAATACATCCTCCTCAATACCCCCCCATGATTTGCCTGGTTAATCTCTTAACATGTTTATATCACATACGTTCTGCGCCGTCCTTATGTCAAGTTATAAAATCTTCACACGATTTTGTATGTTCCCGCCAGAGGCAAGCAGGTGCAGGCGGCCTTTTCCAAAAAGCTAAACTCTTACGAAAGGTAGAATTTTTCACTTGCTCAATAGTTTAGCAAAATAGTATGTAATGTAAGGGGTACACCCATTGAAGGTCTGACAATGAATTGGGTTGCCTATCCCAGTTTGTACCGCGGTGAGTATCACTGCCGATGCCTTCTTTCTAGAAACTGAAAAACCGCATTTTTGCATCAGATGGCACGAAATTTGCTGCTTTTTTAGTCGATTTAATCTATTTCAACAATATAGCTGGTGCCCATCCACGAATCTTAAAAACTCAATGGGCACAAGCGTAAGTTTCCAATTCAGAAATGAGCAATTTTCCGCAAGGTCAAGGAAAACAAGGGGTTGCGCGGAGGCGTACCGAGGTACGTCGCACAAGCAACTCCGCAGTCTTGTCAGCCTCCGGCTGATTGACGCCGATTCAGCCGTTCAGCCGTCGCAGCCAGTGCTTTGGCGAAGTCGGCTCGTAGCCAAGAAGGCTACTATGGCGAAGTCGGCGATTGCGGAAAAGGGCCATTTATGGAT
>JAUWMM010000087.1 GCA_030613145.1 Desulfobacterales bacterium
AAGATCGCCAACGACCAACAAACGATCAGACTAACAACGCCTTCCGAATATCTGGAGGAGTATCCTATCAATCAGGCTTCAACACCTTCCACTTCCAGCTGGGGATACAACGGATTCCATGAAACATGGCTCAACAAGAGCAACGACTGGATCTGTCGCGACCTGCACCACGGGGCATCGTGTATGGAAAGGCTTGCAAAGAGTCATCCTCAGGCTGATGGCCTGACGCTGAGAGCGCTCAATCAGGCGGCCAGAGAGCTGTTGCTGGCACAGGCGAGTGATTGGGCCTTCATGATCAACACGGGCACGACAGCAGAATATGCAACCCTAAGAACGAAGACCCACCTTTTGCGACTAAACAGACTGATGAATGAAATTGAAGCACGCAGGATAGACGAAGAGTGGCTCTCAATGATTGAGAGCCGGGACAATATCTTTTCCGAGATTGACTACCGGTCGTTTTGTTGAAAAGCTGAACTTAGACGCTTAGTTGTGAAGTTCGTGTTTTTTCTGGCAGAAAATTTTTTGCCAAACGGGACGAAAGCTGAAAGCTCAAGGCTCAAAGCTGAAAGGAAGAGAAGCTAAAAAGCCTAAGATATAGTCCTTGCATTGAGCTTTCAGCATTGAGCTTTTCCAAGGTTAGAGGCTTCGTGGACACTTACTGATAGTACACTGAGAGCACTTGATCACCGACCGTATCCCAGTTGAAAACCGTCTCAACGGCAATTCTCCCATTGTGTCCCATCCATCGAGCCCATTCGAAGTTTGTAAAGAGCGTCCCAAGGCCCCAAGCGATAGATTCCGGGTGGGGATGTATTTTCAGCCCGTTTACCTTATGCCATACATACTCATTAGGGCCACCGTTCTTTGTCGCCACCACGGACTTTCCCGCACTCCAGGCCTCAAGCACAACAATGCCGAAAGGTTCGTTGCGGCTTGGTACGCATACCACATCACAAGCCCGAAAAAGATCGACCAGTTCACAGCCTGTCTTGAAACCCACAAACCGGGTTGCATGTGACACACCGAGATCGTGTGCTCGCCATTCAACATGAGGTCGCATCTCTCCGTCACCGACGAACACGAACTTAGCGTGTGGGTGAAATCTGAGGATGTAAGGGATGGCCTCGACCAAAAGATCCGGGGCCTTTTGATAAACCATGCGACCACAAAAAAGGACCGTCGGATCCATAGGATCAATCCCGTACCGCCCTTTGACTCCATCCGGGGAAAGCCAGCCATCGAAATTATGGAGATTGACCCCGTTGTAGGCGACAGAAACCTTCCAGTCAGGGAGTTCATACATCCACATGATCTCATTTCGAAGGGCGTGAGACACCGCTATGACTCTATCTGCACAGTAAGTCCCTGCGCGCTCAATCTCGCGAATGATAGCAGAACGCCCACCGTAAAAATTGTTTCCACAACGACCATATTCGGTTGAGTGAATAGTGAGAATTCCTTTTCGCCCCCGCCCTTGTTTGATCCAGATCATGGCGTTGGCTGCCAGCCAGTCGTGCGCATGAACTATATCAAAGGGGCCAACGAAGTCTTCGGTCTGAAAGACATGGTGGACAAAAGACCGACACATGTCTTCGATTTCTACTATGAAATCATAATTCAACTGAAAGGCGCAACGGTGATAATGGACTCCGTCGATCCGGTCGTAGTGCGACTGCCCGTGTCCCATCCTGGTGAAGACATGCACTTCATGCCCTTTACGTTCAAGGACAGCAGCCAGTTCTGTTACGTGAGCACTTACTCCTCCGACAGTGATCGAATGAAGTGACTCCCAACTCAACATTGCTATACGCATTGCTGGCCTCCGTATAGCACAATGAATATTGTTTCGCCTGACACGTCGTTTAGATTGATATCTGAACCCTCGCCCATTCCTTAAAGCTCCCAAAGCGAAAGAACAGAGGAAGTTTATATTTCAGCAGCACACAGGGAAAAAGCTTGAGGTTTGGCTCTCTTTTCTCAGGTCAAGATTTGCTTCAGGTCAGATGGCGCAGGAATCTTTTCAGAAGGTTGGAGTTATGTTGTTTGTTGATTTACCACCTAGTTTATTTTCATACTTTGTCTATATACCTTATTGTTGAAAGTATAGTCAAACCATATTTTCTAACCTTTCCCGCGCAATGAAAAATAATTTTCACGAAATGTCACCCTCCTAAATTGCCCTTTTTGGGGAATCGCAGACATCTCAAAATTGGTCGAAATCGTGACGGGAAGCTTTGTAACCATGTAAAATAAAACGATATTGGCGGATCAGGAAACACCCTGACCGATTATTAAAGAATCATAATGATATCAATGCCTTATAATTTGATGAGGGCCTGTTTCATTTTTTACAATTTTTAGTTGACAGATGTGATATATTTTCGTCTAGAGTAGTTCAGCTACGTTTTTATGGATTGAAGAAGGCTTGATCCATTTACCAAAAAGGGGGATGCAATGAAATTTCAGGAGATTCAAAAAACGGCCAAAGGGATGGGTATTAACACATACAGGATGAAAAAGACGGATATCATCCGCAGTATTCAAAGGAAAGAAAACAATACCGAATGCTACGGCACCGACAGGGTGGAAGATTGTAAAGAGGAAGGATGTTCCTGGAGAAGCGACTGTCTGGCCATAAATAATGGAAAAATCAATCTGAAGTAATTGCTTCTATGAAAGCCATCTTCAAGTACAACATCCTTGCCAAGCTACCCGACAGATTGATGCCTCTGGAGAAGCTTGCCTACAATCTGTGGTTCTGCTGGCACCATGACATCGTCAACCTGTTCAGGCGCATTGATGGTGACCTGTGGGAGTCCTCGAAACAAAATCCGGTCTATATGCTGGGGGCTATCAGCCAAAAGCGCCTGGAGGAATTAGCAGAGGACGAAGGCTTTTTGGCCCAAATGGACCGCGTCTATGAGAGACTGGAAAGATATCTCGCTGTTCAGCCCTCCATTATCACTGAAGCCAACGATATTGATAGACTTTGTATTGCCTATTTTTCGGCAGAATTCGGTTTTGCCGAGTGTTTGCCTATCTATTCCGGGGGCCTCGGTGTGCTGGCAGGGGACTACTTGAAGTCTGCCAGCGACTTGAACCTGCCCGCAGTGGGCGTTGGTCTCTTTTACCATGAAGGCTATTTTCAGCAATACCTTAATACCGACGGTTGGCAGCAGGAAGCCTATGCTGAAAACGATGTTTCCACCATGCCTGTCCACCTTATGAAGGATGAAAAAGGGCAATCTATCATGGTGGAGGTCTCGATACACGGCGAAGCGGTCAAGATCCGGATATGGCACCTGATGGTGGGACGCGTTCCCTTGTACCTGCTCGATACAAACGTGAAGGAAAACCCGCCTGAGCATCGCTACATTACCTCCAGGCTCTATGGAGGGGACTGGGACATGCGACTCAGGCAGGAAGTTGTCCTGGGCATTGGCGGCGTTCGGGCACTCCAAGCACTGGGTATCAAGCCTACTGTATTCCATATGAATGAAGGACATTCTGCCTTTTCTGCCTTGGAACGAATTCGCATCCTCAGAAATGATCACGGCCTATCCTTTGATGCTGCAAGAGAGTTTGTAGTCGCCACCAACACCTTTACCACCCACACCCCTGTGCCAGCGGGAAACGACATGTTTTCCCCAGACCTTATGCACAAGTACTTTGAAGATTACGTTCACTCTCTGGGAATCGCGTTTAAGGTCTTTTTGGGGTTCGGCCGGCAGGAACCAATGAACGAGCAGGAACCGTTTTCTATGACAGTGCTGGCCCTGAGGCTCTCTGCCCATGCAAACGGGGTGAGCCGATTGCATGCCGGTATTGCACGCAACATGTGGCAAAGAATCTGGCCCAAGAATCCGGTGGAAGATATTCCTATCTTGCCAATAACCAACGGGATTCACATCCCATCGTGGATCTCGAAAGACATGGCAGAACTCTTTGACCGATATCTAGGACCAAACTGGATCGAAGATCCGGACAGCCAAAAAGTCTGGAAACGGGTTGAGCAGATCCCAAACTCAGAGCTGTGGAGAACCCATGAAAGACGACGGGAGCGCTTGGTCGCCTTTGCAAGACGGAGGTTGCAGGCCCAGCTTAAGAGCTGTGGAGCCTCATCCCGAGAGCTTGCCGCTGCTGAACAAGTGCTCAACCCGGAAATCCTTACCATTGGATTTGGACGTCGATTTGTGCAGTACAAACGGCCGACCCTACTACTGGAAGATGAGGCCCGGCTCATCAAATTGTTGACCCACTCTGAACGCCCCATACAGATCATCATGGCAGGCAAGGCCCATCCTGATGATACACCCGCCAAAGAGCTCATCAGGAGTATCATTCACTTTGCCAACAGAGAAGAAGTTCGCCATAGGTTTGTTTTCATCCAGGGTTACAACATCACGGTGGCACGCATGATGCTCCAAGGTTGCGACCTGTGGCTCAACACTCCAAGGAGACTGCTGGAGGCCTGCGGTACCAGCGGCATGAAGGCTATCCCGAATGGTGTTTTGAACCTGAGCACCCTGGATGGGTGGTGGGAAGAAGGCTATGACCAGGGTTACGGATGGGCTATAGGCCGTGGCGAGACCTATGAGGATCATAACCTGCAAGACGAGGTAGAGAGTCGGGACATTTTCAATCTATTGGAAAGGGAGATTGTCCCGATGTTTTATGACCGGAGCCTGGATAATCTGCCCTACGGTTGGCTGGAAAAAATGAAGGCAGCCATGTCTTATCTTTGCCCGATTTTTAACAGCCACCGTATGGTCCAAGAATATACCGATCAATTCTACATAAGTGCCTCAAGGCGCGATAATGACCTTTCAAGGGAAGAGATGAAGGGCGCCAAAGATCTGGCCATGTGGCGACAGAAAATCATGACCAACTGGGATCAGGTTCTGATCAATCAGATCAACGTTCACGATGGCACCCCTGTACCGGTAGCTGGCCAACTCGGGATTGGGGCCGACATTTTTCTGAATGAACTCGACCCCCTAGATGTGGACGTGGAGATCTACTTCGGGCCGTTAAGCTTCAAGGATGAGTTCACGGAAAGAGATACAGTACAGATGAAAGCCGTGGATTCTGACGGCAACGGCAACCATCACTTTGAGGGTGAGATACCCTGCTCGCATACTGGCAAGTATGGGTTTACCATCAGGATCATGCCGAGTCGCCGGAAGATGGAAACGCCCTACAATACCGGGTTGGTAATTTGGGCCCATGAGCAGGCCATCATCCCTTAGGGCTTGCCAAAAAATAAGTTCGCAGAGTTCGTGCTCAGATTAATGCACCTCCGCCCAGTTCCGGCCTGTCTTGATATCAACCTTGAGAGGCACACGCAACCTGTAAACCCCCTCCATATTCTCGGTCACACATCTTTCCACGGCCTTTAGTTCCATGGGCGGCACCTCAAAGACCAGTTCGTCGTGCACTTGCAGAAGCATCTTGGCCTTCAGGCCCTTTTGGTCTAAGACTTGGCGTATCCGTATCATGGCCATCTTGATCAGATCGGCTGCCGTGCCCTGAAGGGGAGTGTTGACCGCAGTGCGCTCTGCAAACTCCCGGGCCGTTCGGTTTTTACTTGAAATATCGGGCAGCCTACGATGACGGCCCAGCAGCGTGGTGACCTTACCCGCCGTGCGCGCTTCCTCTATGGTTTCTTCTATGAACCGCTTCACGCCTTTGTACCTGTCAAAATAGTGTTCAATGAAGGTCTTTGCCATTTTCCGACTAATGCTCAGTTCCTTGGAGAGCCTGAAGGGGCTCATGCCATAAATGATCCCGAAGTTGATGACCTTGGCCTGGCGGCGCATTTCCGGGGTGATCAAGTTCGGCAGCAATTGAAAAACCTCGGCCGCTGTGCGTGCGTGGATATCCCGATCTTCTTCAAATGCCTCAACAAGAATGGGATCCTCGGAATAGTGGGCAAGCAGTCGAAGCTCTATCTGAGAATAGTCCGCTGATAGCAACATCCAGCCTTTTCGGGGAATAAAGGCTGCCCGGATCTTGCGCCCTTCCTCTGTCCGCACGGGAATGTTTTGAAGGTTGGGGCTACTGCTGCTCAAACGGCCTGTAACTGTGACGGTCTGGTTGTACGACGTATGGATGCGGTCGGTTTCCGGATGAATCAGATCCACAAGGGCATCGGCATAAGTGGACTTGAGCTTGGCGAGCGACCGGTATTGAAGGACCAGGGCCGGGAGTTCGTGTTCGAGAGAGAGCGTAGTAAGTACCTGTACATCTGTGGAATAGCCGGTCTTCTTTTTCGTCTTTTTTTGAATGGGAAGCTTGAGATTTTCAAAGAGTATCCTGCCCAGTTGCTGGTGCGATTGAATATTGAAACGCTCTCCAGCAATGGCGTATATTCTCCCCTCTATGTCATAAAGTTGTCGTTCAAATTCTTTTGATACGGCCTCCAGACGATCCTTGTCCACACAAATCCCAGACATCTCCATGTCCATGAGGACCGGTATGAGGGGCATCTCAACTTCTTTGAAGAGGCTGTCAAAGCCACCCTCCTGGAGCTTGGGTTTTAGCACCTCATAGGCCATCAAGGTAATATCAGCATCCTCGCAGGCATAGGGCACCGCATCCTCTACGGGCACCTGATCAAAGCCCTTGTTGCCCTTATTGCCACCGGTTACCTCTTTGTAGGATATCATGTTATGGTCAAGATATTCGGCCGCAATTGTCTCTAGGTTATGGGCACGACGGGTCGGGTCCAGGAGGTAGGAGGCCACCATGGTGTCAAAAATAACGCCTTGTAGATCTATGCCGGAGCGCTTAAGTACAATCCAGTCGTACTTGATATTCTGGCCCACCTTGGCCAGCTTCGGGTCTTCAAGAATGGGTTTTAAACTCGCAAGGGTGCGGTCCGGGTCAAGCTGCCCTGGCGCACCGGGATAGCGGTGTCTCAGGGGGATATAGGCGGCTTCATTCGGTCTACACGCAAAGGAAAGCCCTACAATCTCAGCCTGCATGGGGTCCTTTGCTGTTGTCGCTAAGTCGAGGGCAAACATCCCTGACTGTCTCAGGTCATCGATTATTGCCTCAAGGGCCTCATCATCCAGAATCACACGATAGGCCTTATGACTAAGGTCGGTCCTTATAGGAAACAGTTTCTGGAGCCTTTGAAACTCCAGGTCTTTGAAAAGGCGGGA
>JAUWMM010000144.1 GCA_030613145.1 Desulfobacterales bacterium
TTCGTTCCACCCTGTCGCACCATTATATGACCTGCTGAAACCTTCTGCCCCCCGAAACGCTTCACGCCCCGCCTCTGACCGGCGCTGTCGCGGCCGTTTCGTGAACTCCCGCCTGCCTTCTTGTGTGCCCTAGCTTTGTTGCTCCTTAAGGCTTCTCTATGTTGTTTGAATGGTATCGATTTTAAGTGCCGTGTACTGCTGCCGATGGCCAAGTTTTTTCCGATAACGCTTTCGCTTTTTGTACTTGAAAACAATGACCTTTTTGGCCTTTCCTTGTTCTACAATATGACCTTGTACAGCCACGTCGGTAAGTGTAGGCTGACCCACCTTAATCGTCTTTCCATCGGAAAACATAAGTACACGGTCAAAGGAAACAGACGAGCCTATCTCACCAGGAATTTTTTCAACCCTTAACGTTTCCCCTTCCGAGACTTTGTACTGTTTGCCGCCGGTAAATATTACAGCATACATGTTAGTAACCTTCCTAAAGTATTTCGAATTTTGGATTTATAGACAATTACATCACATAGAGATAAACTTTAATTATAAATTTTTATTGACCACTGTCAAGGCAATTCTTGTGCATTTCAAATATCTCATATTGCTCAAGATGAAAATGTGGATCAGGCAAAACAATAATCTCTTTCTTTAAAGCCGCTTCAAGGGAATCTACCAGCGAATTCTCCTCCCCCAAAAGCAACTCGGCAATCTCGGGGTTTGCCTTCAGCGTGATGCACGGAGCCAGCATCTCTCCGGATTCCCGGCGCATATCCCGATAGATATTGTAACAAACCGTACGCCTCGACTTGAGATACCCTTCACCTTCACAGTAGAAGCATGGTTCACAAAGCATGCGGTTGAGGGTCTCACGGGTGCGTTTTCGCGTCATTTCGATGAGCCCTAACTCAGACATGGGAAGCACATGTGTCTTGCTCCGGTCTTTCTTGAGGGCCTCCTTTAGAGTATTGAATACCCTCTCTCGATTTGACTTTTTCTCCATGTCGATAAAATCAATAACAATCAGCCCACCGATATCCCGGAGTCTGATCTGATAGGCAATCTCCTTGATCGCTTCGAGGTTGGTCTTGAGGATGGTCTCCTCCAGATTGTGTCTTCCTACGTACCGGCCGGTATTGATATCAACTGACACCATTGCCTCAGTATGCTCAATGACAATATATCCTCCGGACTTTAGCCAAACCTTCTTCTTGAAGGCACGGGATATTTCAGATTCTAGGTTGTAGGCATCAAAAATAGGTTCGCTTTCCTCATACAGTTCGACGGATTCTTTAAGCATTGGCATGAATGTATCCAAGAACTTCAGAATTTCTTCGAATCCCGACTTGGAATCAATAACAAGCTTGTCAACCTCCTGAGTAAAGAGATCCCGGACCGCCCGGAGGGTCACGTTAAGTTCCTTGTGTAACAGGCTGGGCACCGGTGCATTAGCACCCTTCTTTTGAATGTCCAGCCACAGAGACACGAGAAAGTCCATTTCTTTTGCAAGTTTTTCCCTGTTGACCCCTTCACTGACCGTCCTTGCAATGACGCCGCAGTTTTCAGGGCGGAGATCCATTAACATTTCCTTTAACCGGCTTCGCTCATTTTCATCTTCTATACGCCGAGAAATCCCTATGTGATCTGTAGCAGGCATAAGGACCAGAAAACGACCCGGCAGTGATACCCTCGTTGTAATTCTGGCTCCTTTGTTTCCAATAGGTGCCTTGGATACCTGGACTATGATTTCTTGTCCTTCATGGAGAAGATCTTCAATCAAGTACTCTTGGTCCAGTGAAGGGGGACGATTCTCCATGTCAAGGTCGGTGCGACCGTTTTTGTCCTCATCAGAGAGTACATGCATGAAATAGTCAAACTCATGGTAATTGTTCACCACATCAGCCACATAGATGAAAGCGGCCTGCTCAAGAGCTATGTCAACAAAGGCTGCCTCCATGCCTGGAAGCACGCGCACCACCCGTCCTTTGTAGATGTTGCCTGTAATGTCGGACTCTTTGGGTCTTTCAATGAACAGTTCTTCGGGATTGCCGTTCCCTACAAAGGCAACTCGGGTTTCGTGGTCCATAGCATTGATTATCAATTCTTTAGACATAGCAGAAGTTAGCTCGCCCCAACCCAGTTCATTCGTTTTCTTGTAAGATTTTAGCTTTTTGGGCTTACAACCGGAAAAACAAAGTCCTATTATTTCAACATGTTGAAGATATTGCAGCAAGTAGTTTTAGCACATCAAGATAGAAATTTCAAATTTTTGTTTACCAAATCAGTCAAACCGGGTGGTATGGTATTCTATATTTGACGGTCTCGTAAAAAGTCGAAAAACATCTCTTTCTGTCATTCTGGCGAAAGCCGGAATCCAGTGAAATCAACATGTTCTGGATGCCGGATCAAGTCCGGCATGACGAATCATGATTTTTTACGATTTCATCATATTTTGGATTTTGGATTTTTATGCAAAGTTAAGGGCTTGTTGGCTTCTTAGTTGCTGTTGAATCATGGTTGCATTCCACCGAAATTGGACCACTTTCGGCTCTTCATTGGGCCATTGCCAGCGGATTAAGATCTTCCGCCCCGCATTCTCAGGTCAAATCCGTAATAACATAGGACCGGGCCTTTTTGCAGGAGTAGGCCTCACATCCCTTGCCACGCTCATGCTTCAGGTCTCTTTAACGCGCATATTCTCCGTCGCGCTCTGGCACCATTTTGCCTTCATGGTGGTGAGCATTGCCTTCATGGGTTTTGGTGCAAGCGGCACGTTCCTGATGATGGCGCCGAAGATCAAGAACCTTTCCTTACGTCCGACCCTGGCACACCTGGCACTTGGTTTCTCTGTGGCCACACTCGCTGCTTACTTTTGCTCAAACAAAATACCCTTTGACCCGGCTCGCATCATCTGGGACCGCTATCAGTGGCTCTACCTGCTAGTCTACTATGTTGTCCTGTCAATCCCCTTCTTCTTTGCAGGCCTGATCCTTGCGCTGGTTTACACTTGCAAGGCAGAATCCGTAAACCGTTTATATGCCTGCGACCTGGTGGGCGCGGGCTTGGGATGCATAGCCTTGTTCTTGATATATCCCTTTGCCGGGGAGATTGGAACGGTTGTACTTGTCTGCCTCCTGTCGGCATTGGCCTCCCTGGCCTTTAGACCCAACGGGTGGAAGGTTAACCTTGTGCGCGGACCCTGGATGCTGGCCTTGTGCGTGCTTTTCCTCACGAGGCCTGGGTTTCTGGCCCTCAATATTTCACCTTACAAAGCCCTAAAGACCGCACTGAGATATCCTGGTGCCCGTATCCTGGAAACCCAATGGCACCCAACAGGTCGGCTTGACTTGATCGAGAGCAGTGCTGTCCGCTTTGCACCCGGCCTCAGCCTTGAGTTCCGTGGAAGGCTTCCGGACCAGCTGGGCCTTTGTCTGGACGGCGGGCACCTAAATGCAGTGACCAACTTCACAGGGGATATGGATCGCTTGTCCTTTACGGGGTTTCTTCCGGCATCCCTTCCCTATGTGATCGGAAGACCAAACCATGTGCTGATCATGAACCCCTTAGGTGGTCTTGACATTCTTACGGCCCGTTATCATGGAGCAAAAAATATCGTGACTACCCATGCCGACCCACTTGCGCTCCGGGTTATGAGGGGTTCTCTTAGAGATTTTAGCGGGAACCTTTATAAGGATAAAGGCACGGCCGTTGAAGAACAAGCAAGGAGTTTTTTGCTCAGAACCCCAAAACGCTTCGATGTGATACAACTTCCCCTAACAGATAGCCTGGGAGCGGTTTCCTCCGCCCTTTACGGTCTCTCTGAGGATTACACTCTTACGGTAGACGCATTTAAGACCTACATCGGTGCCCTCACACCCGAAGGGCTGCTGGCAGTGAACAGGTATCTCCTGCCGCCGCCCCGACACGAAGTACGGTTGGCAGCATTGGCGTGTGCGGCCCTTGAGGCTATGGGTGTGAAACATGCCAAACGGCATATCACAGCAATCAGGAGCTGGGGTACCTTTACCCTGCTTGTCAAAAGAAACCCGTTTGAATCCCAAGAGATCCACCGAATGAAAGAGTTTTGCCGCCGGCTTCATTTTGATCTTGTCTGCTATCCGGGTATGCAGAGAGCAGAGGCCAACAAATACAACCGCTTTCCGAGCCCCATTTATCATAAAATAATTCAAAGGGTCCTAAATCCCCACACCAGAGAAGCCTTCTTCAAGGCGTACCTCTTTGATGTGCGGCCCGTAACAGATGACAGGCCTTTCTTTTATCACAACTTCAGGATGGACAGGGTTGCTCCATTATACCGTGCGGTGGGTAACAAATGGCAGTTATTTATCGAGGGAGGATACCTGGTTCATCTCATCTTCTTTCAGGTCATAGTGATCAGCCTCATTCTCATCACCCTTCCGTTAAGAAAGGCGGGGCCCGCCTCTTCGTCTTGGTTTCTTGCCTACTTTGGCCTTATCGGCATTGCCTTTATGCTCACGGAAATCTGTCTGATCCAGCGTTTTATCCTATTTCTGGCCAGGCCGGCGTACGCCTTTTCAGTGGTCCTCTTTTCCGTCCTGGTCGCCTCGGCCCTCGGAAGCTATTATTCCAAAAAAGTATCAGCCACCCACACTCCAATCCTCCCCCTTATAACCCCCGTGTTACTTCTGGCGTATGTCTTTTTGCTGGATAGACTGTTGACGCTTGCCATAGCTTGGCCCCTCTGGATGAGGCATGGGGTAGCCTTTTTTGTCATCTTGCCTTTGGGGTTCATGATGGGGCTGTTCTTCCCCACAGGCGTGCGAACCTTAAGCCAAAACCATAAGAGTGCGATCCCATGGGCATGGACCGTAAACAGCTGTGCTTCAGTGGTAGGAGCAGTCCTGTCTGTTGTGGTAGCTTTAAGCTGCGGGTTCAAAGCTGTCTTTTGCCTTGCTGCCGTTGCTTACAGCCTTGCCCTTGTGGTGCTATTCGTCCAGAATCTCACCCACCATCGGTACGAACACAACACCAAGTAAGTGTTCCACCTCGTTTCCTTTTGGGGTCTTTGTGATCTTGGTCAGCGTTTGATAGTACGTGGTACTTCCCAGGGGGATAAGAAGACGGCCACCCATCTTGAGTTGACCCAGGAGGAGAGGAGATACATGATTTGCGGCTGCCGTGACCATAATGGCATCAAAGGGAGCGTATTCGGGCCAGCCAAAGTATCCGTCCCCGTGTTTGACCCTGATTTTCTCATAGCCAAAAGCCTTAAGACGCCTTGAAGCATTTTGGGCCAATTCTTTTCTAATTTCAATGCTCCACACCTGGTCCGTAAAATGGCTGAGCACAGCAGCCTGATAACCAGAGCCCGTACCTATCTCAAGCACCTTTTCTTCGGGCTTGATATCCAATACTTGCGTCATCAGGGCCACGATGTATGGCTGAGAGATGGTTTGACCCTCACCAATAGGAAGCGGGTGGTCGGAGTACGCCTGAGAAGCAAGACTGGGACTCACAAAAAGGTGCCGCTTAACCTTGCCCATGACCCTGAGGACCTTGGTATCCTTGATGTCTCGTGCATTAAGCTGGTGCAAAACCATGCGCTGGCGTGCGGCAGCATAGGGATCGGGAGATTCGCAAAAAGCGCCGTAGGGGGAAGACAGAGCGCCTGCTACCATGCACAAAAGTCCGAAGATTGCCTTACGGTGTAGTCCAGATCTTGCCATTTGATTTTAAGACATGCCTTTCTTGGTCTTTTAAGGCCCCGCTTG
>JAUWMM010000090.1 GCA_030613145.1 Desulfobacterales bacterium
AATGAAGTCACCGAATGGAGGACTCATGAAGAGACTGGCAATACTTTTTCTTTTATGCGCATTTTTTACTACAGGATGTACCAAGCCCAAGGATTATTACACAAATCCAAACAAGGGTGGGTATCTTCGTCAAACAACTCAAGGCATTTGTGAGAAATGTAATACTCACTTCAAGGCCAGTTCATATCAAACTGACCACTACGAGAAAATCACTTGTCCTAAATGCGGACATAAACAAAAAATGAACCAAGCAAGCCAGAGGTACGCAGCATATAAAGCTGAGATAGATCGAGTACAGGCTATTCGAAACCAACAGGCAATAGCGAATATTGTTGGTGCTGTTTTTCTGGGTGTTGCTTCAGGTTATGCTGAATACTATTCAAATTACAACCAACAGCAAACATATGGTTTCGGCACAGACTCATCAATTCTCAGCACTTATAGTCCAAGTTATTACAACTCGACTAAAGACATTACAGAACAATCTTCTTTGAATAATAAAGCAGGTTGCTGGTCAAGTTTCGAATGTGGAGTAGGGAGTAAATGCGTAAAGGCTTCTTGGGAAGCAACAGGAATCTGCATGGACACGGTAGATAGATTTGGAATAAGAACCTATAACCTTTCAGATGGATCGGACATAGGCATCAATACGGACATGGATGGTGATTGTATGTTTGATACAGACTGTCCCATTGGATTTAAATGTGATCAAAAATATAGGGCATGTATAAAGAGGTAACTCGGGCTTTACAGTGATTTGTCTTTGAAAACGTGTGTAAAATTGAAACTATTTAAACTTTAAATGATGAAAAGATGATAAGAACAAATAATTTTCTTGCCGATATAGGTAGATTCGCACTCCTAATTGTCTGCGCAATCCTACTTAGCTCGTGCGGTGTTAAGAATTTATCAAAAGATAATAGGAAGATGATAAAGACAGTATCTGTCGACATTGATCATATAACTACAGTGCAGAAAGATGTTGCCGCGATTGGATTTTGGTTGGGATCAAAGAGTTATAATGATTTTATTCCATTGTTAGAGAAAGACAAAATACTTGCAAAGATTTTTCGCAACGCACTAGTATTTCAGATAGATTCAAATGGCTCCTGGAAAGTTGAAGACCATGAAGAATCTGATGTAGATTTCTTTTTTGAATATAGTGTATTTTTGTCTCAAACAGCAGACATGAAAGGATATCAAATGGTTTTAGTCGCAGATGGTCATTTGGAAGATAGAGATGGAAATATTGTGTGGAAAAATCATTTTCTTTCAGAGGCCAACCCCTATAGCAACGAGAAAGTCATGTACCCTCTTCAAACTTACTATAGGAATCCAATTGCCTTGAAACATGCGATTGGCGCAGCCTCATTACAACTATCTAGGGACTTCATTGAAGATTTAGGTGGCACACCCTATGATCCAGCATTTCCTATTTGGGAGTTTTCGGACAAGGAATAATTCTGCTTGTATCCGCAGTGACACTCATTTTGCAAAGATTCCAGCACATCTTTTAAACTCTTTTGGATATTTCCGAAGTTCTCATTCTTGTTCGCACTCCCTTCATCCATGTATAGCTTTCGATTTACTTCGATCATTACCGACAGGACATCTTTGCTGGAGCTGTAATATCTTCTTGGTACGAGTGACCCGCTGAATGGCCTGTTAATAGCTGTCGTTAGGCCATAGCTTTCAAACAGACTAACACATATCTCCGTTAACCATTGTGGAGTGTGGAATTCATCAGTACCTATGCAGATATCTGGTCGATCCTCTGACTGGTCAAATTCATAAGGCAGGACTTTACTGGGAAAACTGTGGCAGTCAATGATCAGGCACTTACCTTCCTTTTTCAGTTTCTCACCGACCATAGTTTCCAGACGTTCATGATGTGGGTAATAATATTCATCAAGCAACCTCTGCCTTTCCGTGCCGGACAAGTCTCTCCGTATCCGTGAACCTTCGTGAGAATGAGTGTAGATAACACCCATACCCCTCTTTGACATAGACTCCAATTCATCATCCACAAATCGCTCAGGGTCCACACAGATCCTGCTGATGGGGAAGATAATAGAATGGCTTTTGAGATCATCACTCACAAAAAGCTCATCGGTGAAATGGTCGGTCATCAGCCGTATTTCATCGTCGAGTTCCTTTTCGGTGACTATGAACTGATCACGGATATCAGGTGGGATGATCGTTGAGGAGTGAGGAATGTGGAGAACTATCAAGGGCATTATTTTGCTTCTCTCAAGCCAAAAGCTTGCCACATTGCTTGACTTACCAGTTCTTCTGCGAGCCTGTGTTACTCTGCTGGATTGTCATCTTCGGCGTCAGAATCGCAGCAGAACACGGGCTCGAACACGTGAACGTATTGTTGCCCATCAGGCATGTCTTCGATCTCCAGCCCAATACGCCCCATGACCCCGTCCCAGATCCGGGCCAACTCCGACTCGGCAGCGTGGCCGGATTCCTCTGTGAGCGCATCGAAGAACGCCTGCCAGTCGTCGCCGATATACTCGTTGAATCCGCGGAGCGCTCTAAGGATCTCGGTGAGGTCCTCCACCACTTGCATGCCTACACAAAGAGCTGCGGTGTGTGCGAGAATCCGCAGAAGCTCTTGAATCAGCGCGAACGAGGTCGGATAGAGGTGCTCTAACGGACCAAGGTGACAGCGGTACGCGTGCACGTCGTCCACGACGAACTTGCAGATGCGCTCCAAAAGGTCTGCAGCGCATCTGACGAATCCTTTGACCAGGAAATCACCTGCCCCTATCGGCTTACCTTCGTCAGTGCGCAGAAGGAAGTCTCGGCAGATCTGGTCGGCTACGATATCTGCATCGAATTCATCCCACAGGATTCGCCCCTCACGACGCACCTGCTCCTCGTTCGTTGTGGCGAGGTGTTCCGAACGCCTCCAGCTTGCGCCAGTTCCTTGGACCTGCTGCAAGACATGTCCAAGTTCGTGCAGGAGCAGATATACACGAACCGCCACGCTCTCACCGTCATCCTTGGTCCAGATCTCCTGGTTCAGAACAACTGAGGCACGAAGCGGTGGGCTCTGAGGATGGGTGAGCGTGATTCCATAGACAGCGACGGTGTTGCGATTGGGGCTAAAGGGCTCTTTTGACACCTTGCCGTAGGATTCACTGATGCGGTTGACGTGAGGCTCAATGTCTTGGGTAAGAACAACGTTGAGAATGACATCCTCTTCGAGTCCGAACTGGATGGCACGTCGCTCGAAGTGCCCGATCATGCTTCGGATCTCATGCTCTGCGAGGTGCCGCCGATCGCCGGGCAGATCCTCAAGATGAAGACTGGTGAGATTGAAAGAGTGCTTATCAGTCATGGTAGGCAGCGTTCACATAATAAGAAGTGATTACAGAGTTTCTTGATATTTACAGCGATCCGATATGCTTGACAATGAAATTTCAGTTAATTTGAATTGTTTCTAACTTGATATCAATCAATTATGCATGATATCAGGAAACCAGACAACATCACTATGCCCTATATTAAAATACCAATGGCAATCCTAACCATTTAAGCAAAACAGTAAGTTGACCTTGTTCCTGATATGGTCAACTCTGAGAAGGAAGATTGAGATGTCCTTAATCAGGATTCGCTGACACCGGTCAAAAGGGCCTGTAGCTGTTCCCTTGGATACTTGTAGCCGATGGCCTTGAACGGGATCTCGTTTATCCGTTGATGCATTGTTGCAAAGTCTACAGTGTTCAGGCCACCATCGTCGGCAATATAGTATTCAATGTGGAAGGCCAGGTCATTCATTGAACCCAGCACACTACGGTTATTGGTCTTTGTGTAGCTAATATGACGACTCCAGTCGAGCATCTGTTCGATCTGGTCCTGGGTGAAATCAAACAGGCGCATGGTCCGGAAGAGGCCTTCCCCAAAGACGACATCGAAATGGTCAAAATCAGGGCGTCTTAGTCCCGGCACGAAGAAAGAAAAGAGCGTGGTGTCATGGGTGAACAATACACATTTACGTTTGTCAATCCGTAAGAGATTGGCATGCCAGTTTTCGACTTCGCTTACAACATCAGGCTCTACAGGTTTTACCCGCAGTTCCTTGAGTAGTTTTTGAGTGCAGCGGATAATCATGGTGTCAGGCAGCAGCGATCTGCTGGGTTATAGCCTCGGCGTAGTGTTCAGCGGTGGTCTGGCTGATGTTTATTTTGGATTCTAATTCGTCGCAGAGGGCCATGAGTTGATCGACTTTGGCTACTATGCGGTGTTGTTCTGCAAAAGGTGGTAAGGGTAAAAGCCAATTATTTAATGCAACCATTCCAATATTGGCTTGATTTGCTGTCCCAGTAGACTGTGCATAAATTGCGTCAAGTAACCGATCGTCTTTAATGACCATGTTAAGATACTCATGTACGAGCATCAGCCCTCTAATTATGCACAATCTTTGATTCAAATATAATTTATGCGCCTCCAAATGCCCTGGCTGAATAATCAAAGAATATAGGTAGTCTCTTTTGCCTTTTGTACCTGTCATGGTTAGTAAAATATCATTTAACTCAATTTGGTATTTTGACGTTTCCTCGGCTAAGTCCACTGAGATAAACACTGGTTTCTCGTATGGTCGAAGATAATCAGGTCTTATATTACCCATGCGAATTACCTGGTGTTTACCTGAATCAGAGAACAGCGAGCTCTTATAAGCAAGGCCCCCTTTTAAAACAGCAAGAATCCCAAGCCGAGACCACTCCCACCCCTCCGGTAGCTCGAACGGCACCTCATCCAAGTTAATCGGTGGCAGAGATTTGACCTTCTTGATTGTACCCTCATTGACTAACTGTTCCTTTTCTGCCATGATCTTTTCTAGCAGAACAGAAGCGGGTTCATCGCTGGGGTCCTGTGGCACCAGTTTGCCTTGAACGGCCAGCTGAAGGATTGTCTGGCGTAGCTCTTTGACTGCTTCCGGGGTGGTGTAGAGGTGGTCGAAGTGGTCGCGGATACGATACCAGGCGGGCTGGAGGTTGGCTGGATCACGGGCCTCTGTGAGGTGGTAGTGGGCAGCACGGATGAGTTGGCTGTGGGTTTCGGTACGGTGGTTCTGCTTTGCCTCCAGTTCATCACAGAAGGCCATCAGTTGGTCGACCTTGGCTACGATGCGGGATTGTTCAGGGAGGGGAGGAACTGTACAGTAATTTGCAACGAGTCGACGGTAATGACGACCGTAGCCTCGGTTATCTATATGCAGCGTGTTCAAAACTAAGAAAAAATACTGGTCATTTATTTCGACAGGACGGAGAATTTTAACACCATCTGCGCCAGCTATAAAATTAAAGTCCACATACTTAAGAGCACATGTGTGGTCCCCAAAGATTATGACTGGTCCTGGTATCTCTATTTCGAGGTCATACCTATCAACGTAGCCTGCTATAAAAGATTGTCCTTGATCAACAACAGGGACACTTCCTTGCTGCTGGATTTCGCTTGTTTTAACTTTGTTTTTGCTGACTGATATTGGATAGAAAAGCATCTCTAATCTCTGCCATTCCCACCTTGCAGGTAACTCAAAAGGAACCTCACCTGGATCAATCGGTGGTAGCGGCTTACTCTTCCTAATCTTTTTTTCCTTAATCAATCGTTCCTTCTCGACCTTGATCTTCTTCAACAACACTGATGCCGGTTCATCATTGGAGTTCTGCTCCACCAGTTTCCCCCGTACCGCCAGTTGCAGAATCAACTCCCGTAATCTGGCAATGCCATTGGGTGCGTCAGCCAGGTAGCCGAATTGTTCCAGGAACTGCTCAGGGCTCATTTTCGTCCCTCTAATGCCGTGGCAAGTTCGGCCTTGAGCTGGTCGCGGATATTGCTGATCTCACGCTGCAGGGCCTGGGATTGAGCCAGGAGTTCGTCAGGATCTCCAGGGCCTTCGTCGGTATCGTGGGGGTTTTTGATGTCCAGATTGTAATTGTTCTTCTTGATCTCCTTGACCGATACCCGCCAGGCATGTTTGTTCTCCTCGCGATTGTGCCACCAGACCTTTTCCGGCTCAAACTCCTGGATACGCATGGGCTTGGTCTTTGAGTAACTCTTGTAGCCCTTGGGATAGGGGTGCTCGTAATACCAGATCTCCTTGGTCGGTGTACCCTTCTCAAAAAAGAGCAGGTTGGTCTTGATACCGGTATAGGGTGAGAACACACCGTTTGGCAACCGGACAATGGTGTGCAGGTTGCATTCCTCCAGCAGCTTTTCTTTGATCCGGGTCTTGATGCCTTCACCGAACAGTGTGCCATCGGGCAGGACTATTGCACCACGACCACCAGTCTTGAGCAAGCGCATGATCAGTACCAGGAAGAGATCGGCGGTCTCGCGGGTACGGAAGGTGGCAGGGAAGTTCATCTCAATACCATCCTCTTCCATACCGCCGAACGGGGGATTGGTGACAATCACATCCACCCGGTCCTTTGGGCCGTAGTCCTTGACGGGCCTGGCCAGTGAGTTGTCATGGCGAATCTTTGCAGGCACCTCAATACCATGCAGCAGCATATTTGTGGTACAGAGGAGATGGGGCAGCTGCTTTTTTTCAATGCCGGAAAAAGAATGCTGCAGGATCTCACGTTCCTCAACATTTTTTACGTAGTTGGAGCGTACATGTTCAATGGCACAGGAGAGAAAGCCACCCGTACCGCAGGCAGGGTCAAGCAGGGTATCTCCCAGTTTGGGGTCGGTCATGTCCACCATGAATTGGGTGACCGCACGGGGAGTGTAGAACTCACCCGCGTTACCTGCGCTCTGCAGGTCCTTGAGGATCTTTTCGTAGATGTCGTTGAAGGTGTGGCGGTCGCTGGAGCGGTTGAAGTCGATCTCGTTCAGCTTGTTAATGACCTGGCGGATGAGAGTGCCATTTTTCATGTAGTTGTAGGCATCCTCAAACACGGACTGGACAACGAAACCACGCGGGGTCTGGCCGGTGTGACTTGTCAGCTCCTTTAAGGTCTTGAAAAGCTCGTTATTGATGAAGTCGAGCAGGGTGTCTCCGGTGATGCCTTCCGGATTAGTTGCCCAATTACTCCAACGTAGTATTTCTGGGATCGGGGATTGATAGTTGTCCTGGGTGAGATCCAGTTCCTCTTCCTGGTCGTCAAAG
>JAUWMM010000067.1 GCA_030613145.1 Desulfobacterales bacterium
ACCTCGTTGAGCAATGCGGCCTTTCGCTAACCGAAACAGGACGTCATCTGGGTGTGTCTGCTTCTGGAATTGCCAAATCCCTTAGTCGGTCAGCTAAACACAAGTCCTGCTAGTCAAGGGCGTCCCCAAAGATCCCCCAAAGATCCAAAGATCTACTCCAAAAGATGACAAGGCTATATTGGCCTCTCATCACTGGCGAGGCATTGCCGCATCTAACATATCAATGAAAGTGAAAAGATGGCGATGTTCCCCAGGACATGGATAGTAATGGGAACCAGAAGGTTCCCTTCCACCTCATATGCCAAAGCAAAGACAATACCTCCCACCACTTGAGGAACCAATACCCCGTGAGACATGGGATGCGCCGCTACAAATAACAAGGTGCTCAAACCCAGGGCCGACAGCACACCCCATCGTCTAAAGAAGCCGTAGAGTATCCCGCGAAAAAAGATCTCTTCTGCAGCAGGCCCAAGAATTCCGGCAATGAAGAAAAAGAGTATAATTTCGCTCGCCTTTGTCGGCAAGCGGGTTTGAATAAAGACCAGAGAATTTACACCTGCAGCGTACAACAACATAAGATAAGCAAAGAAGGCAATTGTCCCGAAACCAGCCGACCAGATTAGCCCTTTTCTAAGCCCTGGTACGATTTGGGATGAAGCCAACCCAATTGAGGATATCCCTTTCCCTGTTGTCACAAGAATCAATGATATCAGGATTATCTCAAGGAGACGTGCGGCACCCAGAATGATCATCGGGTCGCATAGATGCTTGGAAACTACAAGTCGCAACGCCCATTCAATGGCAATGATTGATGCAATGGATATGATTAGGGTTTTTGTTGTGATCCGGTTTGCTTCCATCCAAGTTTCCTCAAGGCCTTGTAAGCATACATTTGGCTGTACCAGTCGTCTGATACTTCAATCTTTTTGACAATATTCTTGATGGCTCTTCTATCCCCCCTCTCACCTAAAGCATAAAACGACATGGAAGCTACGTTGGGACAGGGGTCATCCAGAAAAACCAATAGATCGTTATAAGTCTCAGGCTTTCGGCTAACACCCAAGGCCCTTACCAACCAGTAACGTTCAGGTATGTAGGGGCTTGCCAACATCGTTTGATAAGCCTGAAACCCACCCACTTCCATCCTTTTTCGCCGTATAATCTTCAAGGCCGCAACCCTTTCCTGCCAACTCTCCGATTGCAAAGCTGCAGCCAAACCTTTCACATCGATCTCTTCCCCTTTACTAAGATGGATAGGTACTAGTAGAACAACACCAAGCAGAAAACAAAGGATTGAAGCAATTATTGACGATGTCCTCGAATCTACAAAAAAGTGACCCATAATACAGAACAAGGCATGAAAGATAATATACAAGGTGATGGGGAACCCCACCAGAAGGGAGAGATAAGTGAACTGACGGAAAAATGCATGCCTGTCGCTCTTCAACGAGAATTCTTTCAGCAAATTCCCTGGCCTGGAGAGAAAATCCTTGAGCGTTACTCGGAGAACCGTTCCTCCATTATTCCGCAGGTCAAGCTGGTTACCCTTTTGCGCCACCTTAAGGTCGGCCGCTTCATGCTCGCCTACGTTAAGGTAGTCATGATTGAGCAATTCCTTCTCCAAAGTCGGGACAATGGACTTTTCCCTAATCAGTTCAAGGCTACAGGTCTTAAGAATCTTCTGGTCCAAAGACTTAAAGACTTCTGCAGGATAGAGAGTATATTCATAGTAAAAATTATTGATCTTTCTCCCAAAAGGATTGGACAAAAGGAGGTTGTCTCTGATGTCCAGAAAAATGTGGCTGCCCATTTGAGATGTCCATAGAAGCGCTAGCAGGGGGATGGGAATGAAGTGAACTATTCTATACAACCAAACCTTTTTTCCACGTTGCACGGGCATCAACTTCAAAGTGGATATAAAGACGACAGGGGGAACGGCAAGGAAAAAGGAAAATACCATTGGGCAAAAGCCCTGGCTGTTCACACCCACAAGACATCCTGCCCACAGCAGAAAAAACGGAATAAGAAGAAATTTGTTTCGGATAAAAATACGGTCCCATATCCAGGCCGCAGCAAAGGAGAGGACACAGAGGCCGGCGCCTGCAGTTAGAGTAAAAAAAAGACCTCCAAAAAATGCCGGGCCAAATTCTTGCAGATTATGTACGATCTGTAGGTTAGGTGTTGCAAGAAAACCTGCATTTCTTATAGACGTAAGCTTCCGATACAGGTCGGCATTGGAGACATAAACCTGTATTGTGAATAGAGCCTGAGCTACAAAGAGTCCCAGGAGAATCCCTTTGGCTGAGTAAGAGCATCTATTCATCTCAAATCATCTCAAATTCTGACAACCGCATATGTAAGTTTCCCGCAGTCCCGATAGATCAGGACAGATAAGGATAAATTGGGATGGAAAATGTGCTCGCTCTTGCGGTTCAAACTATACGATTGCACTCAGTACTGGAACTTGAAGGAAAATTAAAGTAAGAAATGGAATCTAATTCATTGAAATTGCCATTTTTTTACAATACGCCTGTTCTAAGGTTCGTATTCCCAATATTCCTAACCTGCCAATATGACAAAGAAAACAAGTGCTACGTCAACGTTTTCACAGAGGAGGCGAACAGATCATGAGCTTGACGGTGTGGGGTCGAACCTTGATTTGGGATTAATGGCGGGATGAAAAATTGGAGAATCCTGTGGATTCTTCTATGGCTTGATGATTTCTGGCGGCAGAATGGATTGCGGATTTGATCGAGGCAAAACTGCAAGACGAATGGGCTTGAGGATTTCTTTGAACTGGCTGGAAGCTGGGAGGCGATGGAACTACCGCCCTATATGAAAGGTGTAAGACTGGAAGGCGGACAGTTGACTATCCGTGAAGATCGCAGCGGAGGCATCGTTTGGCCTCGTTCTGGGCCATCTCTTCGGCGAGTCCTAGTTCGGCTTTCTCAAAGGTGGTCTTTCGTTTTTCTACCGGCAACATGGGCATGTCAGGTCGCTTTAGGGCCTCTTTCTCTTCTTCCGCAACTTCCATCTCTTCAACCTTCATCCGTTTCACAGGATGATACATTTTTTCTTCCAGTGATGATTCTCCTCGTAGGAACCGGTGAATCGACTTGGCCGCCTTTTTGCCTGCCGCAATCGCCTCGATCACACTGGCAGGACCCGTCACACAATCTCCGCCGGCAAAGACATCCGGCATGTCGGTCCTGAGGGTTTTTGGGCCAACCCGACACGTACTTCGAGGGGTGCCCCCGATTTCCTGGGCCTCTATGATCGGCCCCAAGTCAACACCCTGACCAATAGCTAAAATAATGGTATCGGCCTCCAGGTCAAACTCTGTACCCTTAACCGGCACGGGCCGTCGCCTGCCGCTTTCATCCTGCTTTCCCAATTCGGCCTTTATACATTCCAATTGGGTCACCTTGCCGTCGCGTCCCCTAACACGCTTGGGAATTGTCAGGAAGTGAATCTTCACGCCTTCTTCCTGGGTGATTTGGATCTCTTCCTCGCCGGCCGGCATTTCCTCTTTTGACCGGCGATACACGAGGTTTACTTCAGGGACCCCAAGACGTATGCAAGTCCTGGCAGCATCCATAGCAGAGTGGCCACCCCCCACAACGACCACCCGCTGTCCAAGGTTGACTTCCTCGGCCAGATTCACCTTTTTCAGAAAGTTAATGCAGTCTATAACGCCATCAAAGTCAGACTCCCCTTCAATGTTCAGTCGAAACCCCTTATGCGCCCCGATGCCGAGAAAAAAAGCTGCAAAACCTTGGCTTCGCAGGTCATCCAATGTGATATCTTTACCAATGGTGGTATTCGTTTTGATCTCAACACCAAGGGCCTTGATCGATTCGACCTCAGCTTCAACTATGTGTTTTGGAAGGCGATATTCAGGAATCCCCACACGCAACAGGCCTCCAGGCACAGGCGCTGCTTCGAAGATCGTCACCAGATACCCTTCTCGTGCCAGGTAGTAGGCTGCAGTGAGCCCTGCCGGTCCTGAACCGATGATTGCCACTTTTTCCTCCTTGGGAGGAGCCACAGGCTTTTTCTCGTAGCCTGCCGTCTTAGTTGCCGTCTCAGCCACAAATCCCTTCAAGTCCCTGATAGAAATAGGTGTATCAACCTCGCCCCTGCGGCATGCATTTTCGCAAGGGTGTATGCATACCAGGCCGCAAACCCATGGGAAGGGATTATCTTCGCGGATGAGCTCCAGAGCTTCCTTGTACCGGCCATGGCCGATGAGGGTCACATAGCTCGGAATGTCAATCCCCGCCGGGCAAGCCATCTGGCACGGAGCCGGGACAAGACCCGTACACACTAAGGCCGGGCACTGGCGATCCAGGATGTGAGCTTCATATTCTTCCCGGAAATATCTGAGCGTTGACATAACGGGGTTCGGCGCTGTTTTACCCAGGCCACACAGCGAAAAATCTCTCAAAGTCGTAGAAAGTTCTTTTAATAGCTCTATGTCTTCCTCACAGCCGTTCCCTTCACAGATGTCAGTTAGGATCTGGAGCAGCCGTTTTAGGCCTTCCCGACATGGCACACATTGGCCGCAAGACTCCTCAACAAGAAACTCCATGAAGTATCGGGCCAAATTGACCATGCAAGTGTCTTGATCCATTACAATCATGCCGCCGGAACCCATAATGGAACCCAGCTTTGTCAACTGTTCATAGTCAACAGGTGTGTCGATGAGCCCTTCCGGAATGCATCCTCCAGAAGGCCCACCTGTCTGTACTGCTTTAAATCTTCGGTCGCCCATGGTCCCGTTCCCGATTTCGAAAATGATCTCCCGAAGAGTAGTTCCCATGGGGACTTCCACAAGGCCACTGTTGCGGACCTTTCCAACCAAAGAGAAGACCTTCGTTCCTTTGCTTCGTTCCGTTCCCAGGCTCGCATACCAGTCTGAACCCTTGGCGATGATGGCCGGCACATTGGCCCAAGTTTCCACATTGTGCAAGGTGGAGGGGCTGTCCCGAAATCCCTTTTCCACAGTGTGTACATATTTGGCGCGCGGCCTTCCGACTTTGCCTTCCAGTGATGACATGAGAGCCGTTGATTCTCCGCAGACAAACGCCCCGGCCCCCGTGCTGATCTTTATAGAAAAACCGAACCCTGAACCCATGATATCCTGGCCCAGGAGCCCATAATCCTCAGCGGTCTTAATAGCTCCAATCAACCGCTTGACGGCAAGAGGATATTCGCCTCTCACATAAATGTATCCCTCATGAGAGCCGATGGCGTACGCCCCTATGACCATCCCCTCAATGATACTGAAAGGATCACCTTCAAGGATGCTTCTATCCATGTAGGCCCCGGGGTCTCCCTCATCGGCATTACACATCACGTATTTTTGCTCCCCATGGGCCTTGCGACAACTTTCCCACTTGATCCCTGTGGGAAATCCGCCGCCTCCGCGACCTCGCAGCCCAGAGGCCTTGATGGTTTCGATGATTTCAGGCGACTCCACTTCAGTAAGACACCTGTGCAAGGCGAAAAAACCGCCCCTTACAATGTATTCCTCAATATTGTCAGGATCCAGATAGCCGCAATTCCTTAGTGCCACCTTCTGCTGTTTGCCATAGAAGGGGATTTCTTCCAGAATAGGGATGTTCTTGACCAAATCACTTTCAGATATTGGATTTGGAGTATCTAGCTCTAAAACAGAACGGGGATCCTTGAACTGCCCCAAGGCCCATTTCTCCTTGAGATCCCTCTTAAGTCGGGCCTTGATAAGATCGATGATTTCTTCTTGGGTGATATGTTTGTAGACTATTCGAGGGGCGCCAGGCTCCAGGATTTCCACCAGCGGTTCTTCCTGGCACAACCCCAGGCAGCCGGTTTGGGCCAAATGCAGCCCGTTGCTGCCAGGCGGCCATTCTTCTTGAGCTCTTTGCAAGGCATTTCTTGCGCCTGCCGAGATCCCACAGGAAGCCATCCCGAAGTTCACTTTTATGCCCTTAGGATGGTATAAGCCGGGTAAAGCCTTTTTCCTTATATCCTCCAAATCCTGAAGAGATCTGATTCTCATGGCATTCATTTTAGTCCGTTAATTCAGGAATTCGTGTTGTTTATGGCAGAAAATCTTAAAAGATGATCACGAAAGCACGAAAAATTAAAAGCACGAAATAAAAAACATTCAGCCTTTCGTGTTTTCGTACTTTCGTGTTTTCGTGATAGTTTTTTTGGGTTCCGGTTTATCCGGGTTAGGTGTTTTAACGGAGCACCAGTCAGCCACACGTGGGATGCAGCGGGTGGCTAACCACCTACTGACATTACTGATATTTCTCCAGCATTTTGTCTACCTGATCCTGCTCCACGTTGCTGTAAACATCGTCGTCTATTTTGATCACAGGTCCTAAACTGCAACAGCCAATGCATCTTACGGTCTCGAATGTATATCTCATGTCTTTGGTATTCTCACCTGCTTTAACGGAAAGGGACTTCTCCACTTTTCCCTTAATCCTCGTAGCTCCCCGGACATGACACGCCGTACCCACGCACTGGCTAATGATATGCCTGCCCCTGGGTTCAAGATGAAAGGCCTTATAAAAAGTGGCAATGCTGTATATCTTGCTAAGCGGGATGTCCATCTTCTCGGCAACGTAACGCAAAGCTTCCGGCGGCACGTAATTATACTCGGCGTTAACTTCCTGAAGGATCATAACCAGGGCTTCCTGATTGTTGTCATACTTTTCCTCAATCAGCGTGTCCAGCTTCATCAAATCAACATCATTCGCCAGTTCCATGTGTGCTTTTCGACTCCTCTTTTCCTTGTGCATCGACCCTCATTTGTGCGCTCTGTTCAAAATGGGGCCTGTATTGAACCGGGCAATTATCAACGCAGGTCCCGCATCCTGTGCAGATCGTTTCATCCACGTATCTGGCCTTTCTCTTGATCTTCACCTTGAAATTACCGGGCGTGCCTGTAATTTCTTCAATCTCGGAATACGACAGAATCTTAATGTTAGGGTGCTTGGCCACCTCAATCAACTTCGGTGATATCATACACGTGGAGCAGTCATTGGTTGGAAATGTCTTGTCGAGTTGGGCCATGTTGCCACCGATGCTGGGGTTCTTTTCCACCAGATAGACTCTAAAGCCGGAGTTGGCCACATCAAGGGCCGCCTGCATGCCGGCAATCCCGCCCCCAACGACCACTACTGCTCCCACCTTGCCGTTAGGCGTGGCAGCTTTGTCCATTTGCGTCGTTTTAACACTTTCCATAGTCTACGTCCCGAGTCCTGCAGGGAGGTTCAGCTCGTCCAAGAATTTCAAGGGATTCACAAAATGGCGCGACAGCCACGTTTGAACTTGCCGCTCCTTCATTGCAAGGCCGATGAGTTCCGTAAAATAGATAATCGGCAGATCAACAGTCATCCCCAGTTCCGTACCGATTTTTTCCTGATATATATCCAGATTGGCTTGGCACATCTGGCAGGAGACCACTATACAGTTGGCCCCAACTTCCAGTGCACGCTGGTACAGTTTGCCGACCATTTTGAAAACCATGTCAGGCCTGTCCACCACATGACTCGCACCGCAACAGTCTGTCTTATAACCCCAGTCAATCGCCTCTGCTCCCAGGCGTTCAAGAATACGGTCCATGCTCATTGGATTCTCGCAATTTTCGGCATCCGTGATCTTGGGAGGCCTGCTCGACATGCACCCATAATAGCAAACCGCCTTGATCCCCTCCAGCGGATTGGTAACCCTTGATTCAATCAGGTCAAGAACCTTTTTCTGGGCCATGAAATCGGCAAGGTCCCAGATTTTGACCTTTCCTTCAATGGTGTACCTGTAATGGCCCGTTGGTGCTTTCAATAGGCTTTTTTCGGCTGTCTTGAGTCGGTTGAAACACATGGGGCAGGGAGCTACAAGGTCGTTGCCGGCATTTTCGGCAAGGACCAAGTTTCGAGCCGGCAGTTCGATAGAGGCACGATGGTTCAGACTGTGAGCAGCGGTGGCCCCACAGCAGTTCCAGTCTTCAATCTCCATAAGCTCTATTTC